>CALMWN010000439.1 GCA_937873555.1 uncultured Clostridia bacterium | reverse complement strand
ATTTCTGCCTGTCTCGTGGGCTCGGAGATGTGTATAAGAGACAGTTATCAGACTGCCCCACATTTCCAATTTTACGGATTTTATTGCACTGGAAAACCTCGAGGGGGTTGGTATCAGGTATGTGCAAGCAGCCGAAGAACTGGGCTCTCCCGATCTTATAATACTTCCGGGCACTAAAAACACCATTGAGGATCTTTTATTCATACGAAGATCCGGAATCGAAGCAGAAATAAAAAGGCTGCATTCAAAAGGCACGGCGGTTTTCGGGATTTGCGGGGGATACCAGATGCTGGGCACCTGGATCAGCGATCCTGATAAAACCGAATCAAGTCTGATTGAAATAGAGGGTATGTGCCTTCTCAACCTTAAGACCGTTTTCAAGGCGAAAAAGACAACAACCCGGGTCGAGGCTTCAATAACCGATGACAGCGGTTTGCTGGAGGGATTGAAGGGCATGAAAGTCAAAGGCTATGAAATCCATATGGGGACCTCTGAATATGGACCTGAATGTGTTCCGTACATAAATATCGAAAGGGTTTTGGATAGAGAAACCCGGCAGACAGATGGAGTCAGAAGTGAAGACGGCATTGTCTTTGGGACTTATATCCATGGTATATTCGATAACATGGAATTCACCCGGGGCTTTATTAACAACCTGAGAAAAAAGAAAGGTCTTGAGATATCAAGCACCGGTGTTTCGAGCTTCAATGAATTCAAGGAGACCCAGTATGACCTTCTGGCGGACATGCTGAGAACAAATCTCGATATGAAAAAGTTATATGCGGTGATGGGAATCGTTTGAAAAAAAGTGGCATAGCCACATTTTTTAAAAAGGTGGTCGAAGATTTTGACAGCTTACCTGCTGGCGGACATTATAACAGCATATGTACTGGATCTGATTTTTGGAGATCCCTATTGGCTGCCTCATCCCGTAAGATTCATCGGATGGCTGATTAAAAGGACCGAAAGGTTTTTGAGGGACAGGATACAGGAACAGCATCCCGGCGGTGCAAGCAACAGGAGCAGACGTGAAAGGCAGGCAGGAGTGATGCTTGTTCTGTTTGTAACGCTTGTAACCTTTGCAATTGTAGCATTAATCTGCAAAGCTGCATATATGACGAGTCCTGTATTATTTCACGCAGTAAATGTTTATTTCATATACACCGCCCTGGCAACAAAATGCCTTGCTGTTGAAGCCGGAAAGGTATATGAGGCCCTTGAAAAAAAGGATATTGAAGAAGCAAGAAAGAGGCTGGCCATGCTTGTAGGCAGGCAGACGGACGGACTTCCGGAAAGAGAGGTAGTGCGTGGAGTAGTAGAAACAACGGCGGAAAACACCGTTGACGCGATTATTTCTCCTTTGATTTATACAGTGATCGGCTCGTTTTTCGGGATTGGAGCTCCGCTTGCATATGCATTCAAAGCTATAAGTACTCTTGATTCCATGGTTGGTTACATGAATGACAGATACATAAATTTCGGACGTGCCTCGGCAAAAACTGATGATGCTGCAAATTATATTCCTGCAAGGTTTTCGGGTCTGCTGATACCTTTAGCCGCAATGTTTTGCAAAAAGGGCTTTACCAAAAGCTTCAGAATCATGCTAAGAGACAGAAGGAATCATAAAAGCCCCAACTGTGCCTATCCTGAAGCCGCTGTAGCTGGTGCACTTGGTGTGATGCTGGGGGGCACAAACGTATATTTCGGGCAGCCTGTAGAGAAGCCGACAATCGGGGACAGGCTGAAAGAGCTGGAGGCAGGGGATATAAAGGATACGGTCAGGATAATGTATGCGGCTTCCTTCCTTACACTTCTGCTCGGTGCGGCAATAATGGGGTTTTATATAAATTTCGGATAGGTTATATTTGACACGTCTAATCAGACATACACACGACAAGGGAGGTTAAAAATTGGTCAAAACCCACCAGAATAAACCTTTTAAGAAAGAAAAAACAAATGTATCCAAACATGGCTTACAGGTGGAAAAGAATGGTTTACCAGGATATTCTGCCGCATGCGGTTTGAGCAGGAATGAAATAACCCTGCTGGCGCTACTTGTTGCAGTTGTTTTATGTATTGCGGTAGTGGTGTATTTACCCGGCTTGTCGAGCCAGGCGCTTTCGTTTGACGATAACCAGTATCTGATAGACAATCCACTTGTCCAGAATCCAAGCTGGGCAGCCGCAGGCAGATTCCTTTCGGAGGTATGGAAGCCTTCAACAGTGGGAATATTTACCTGTTTGGCCTTGGAGATCCGGATAATGCAGTTACATCATACAGAAAGGCAATAAGTCTCAAACCGGGTATTTTTGAAGCCTATAACAATATTGGCATCGCGTTGATACAGCAAAACAGGATTGACGAAGCAATATCGTATCTGAACCAGGGCATAAAAATCAGACCCGGCTATATTGCTGCATATATAACTCTTGGAAAAGCGTATATGGCACAGAGCAAAGCAAACGAAGCAGTAAAGGTGTTACAGGAGGCACTGCGCATAAGCCCTGACAACAAGGAAGCAAAAGCCATGCTGGAAGGTGTTCTTGGAAGGGGATAATGCTGTGACAGTCCAAGGAGATGGGAATATGGGAAATTGTATTGAAAATCACGGGGGAAACATATATAATGCAGCAAAGCTTTATGGTATGAAAAAAGAGGATATACTGGATTACAGCGCAAACATAAATCCGCTTGGGCTGCCTCCGGGTTTGAAAGGGCTGCTGGTCGGTGAGATTGACAACCTTGTGAATTATCCGGATCCCTGGTGCAGTACATTAAGGGAAAGAATAGCAGAATACGTGGACATAACCACCGATTCAGTCATTGTGGGAAACGGTGCATCGGAGGTTATACTTTTGCTGCTGGAAATGTTGAAGCCGAAAAAAGTACTGATACCGGCCCCATCTTTTTCTGAATATGCAAGAGCTGCATACAGAAGCGGCATAGGGGTGGAATACCTTCCAATGAAAGAAGAAAACGGCTTTATGCCTGATTTGCCTGAAATTAAAAAAAGATTGGATAACTGTTCCTGTGATGCGGTGTTCATTTGCAACCCAAACAATCCAACTTCAGTTCTCCTGAACATTAGTGAGTTGACATCCCTTGTGGAGTTTGCCTCCGTGAAGGGAGCAAATATAATTATTGACGAAGCCTTTATTGAACTGACACCTGGCGGAAATTCCAATTCGATGGTACGGGCTGTGAAAGAATACCCGAACCTTTTTATAGTAAGGGCGTTTACGAAACTTTTTGCAATACCCGGACTCAGGCTTGGATACGGCATTGGAAACAGCAGGCTGGTCAAAGGGATGTGGGAAACCAAACTGCCCTGGTCTGTGAATTCATTTGCCTGCAGCATGGGGGAACTGCTTTCCGGTGAAAAGGAATACTTGATGGAAACAGCCCGTTGGATAGAAGTGGAATTGAAATGGTTTTACAACGAGCTTTCAGCAATACCGGGGCTAAAGGTATTCGAACCCAGCACCAATTTTGTATTGGTCAAGCTTGAAGGCTTTTCTTTGGATTCCGGTGAGTTATGTGAAAAAATGGCTAAGAGAGGGATTCTTTTGAGGGATGCAAGCAACTTTGCATTCCTGGATAAGCGCTTTTTCAGGGCAGCGGTAAAGGACAGGCAGAACAACCTGCGTTTTTTGAAAGTTTTAAAGGAAGTGCTGGGTGTATAGCTATGGGAAAGTTGATAATGGTGACAGGAGGAGCAAGAAGCGGAAAAAGCTCCTATGCTGAGGACACCGCTAAAAAGCTCGGGGATAATATCCTGTATATTGCCACCTCAATACCCTTTGACGAAGAGATGAAGCAAAGGATAAGGAAGCACAGGGAGCAGAGGCCGGCCGGGTGGGAGACAGTGGAAGCCTACAGGGACTTTGGCTTTCACCTGGAAGGGAAGCTTGAGGGCAAATCGGCCGTTATGCTGGATTGCATAACAATAATGGTTTCCAATCTTATGTTTGAAACTAACCGGGATTGGGACAACATGGATACTGTTGAAATGGATAATGTGGAAAAACAGGTTACTGCTGAAATACAAAAGCTTGTAAGCCTGATCAGGGCTTCAGACATACCTTTCATACTGGTTACGAATGAGATTGGAATGGGTATAGTGCCGGAAAATGTATTGTCACGGCTTTTCAGGGATATCGCAGGGAGGGTCAACCAACTTCTTGCAAGGGCTTCGGACGAGGTGTATCTCTGTATTTCAGGGATACCGGTCAGGATAAAATGATACATGATGTTGGGAGTGGGATTGGAATATGGTGTTTTTCAAGCGCATATTACTTATGCTGCAGTTTTTAACTTCAATTCCCTTACCGGTAAACATAAGGGCAAATGATGAGGACTTTGGTAAAGGTCTGGTTTTTGCACCTCTAATCGGTTTGGTCATAGGCTCTGCCCTGGGATTACTGTATTATTTGTCAGTTTTGGCTTTACCCGTCCATGTTGCAGCAGTATTTGTGGTGACAGCTTATATTCTGCTGACCGGAGGACTTCACATGGATGGTCTGGGAGACAGCTTCGACGGCTTGTTTTCCAACAGGTCAAGGGAGCGTATGCTCGAAATAATGAGGGACAGCAGGATTGGTACCAATGGTGTTCTGGCG
>CALMWN010000438.1 GCA_937873555.1 uncultured Clostridia bacterium | reverse complement strand
GCAAACGAAATTCTCCCTGCTTGAACTGCTGTATGGTCTTCATCCGTCTGCTCTGGGGGATATCCCCGTGCAGCGCCTGAGAAGCATACCCCTTTCGGGATAAAAAGCTTTGAACCTGGTCTACAGCGATTCGTGTGTTGCAGAAAATGATGCAGCTTTCGGGTTGTTCAACCAGAAGCAGTTTGTTCAACTGCAGGCGCTTTTCGTTTTTTTCCACACGGTAATAAACTTGATGTATGGTATCCACTGTTTTGGTCTGTGATTCAATTTCAATCGTTGCCGGATTTTTCATATACTCCCTGCATATTTTACGGACTTCAGCAGGTATGGTGGCTGAAAAAAGGAGTGTAACCCTATTTTTCGGGAGGGTCTTGATAATTCTTTCAACCTGATCCAGAAAGCCCATGTCCAGCATCCTATCGGCTTCATCCAATACCAAAAAGCGTATATGCCTGGTTGCCAAATTCCTGTGACGAATGTGATCATATACACGGCCGGGTGTTCCGGTAACTATGGAAGCGCCCCTTTTAAGGGCCTGGATTTCAACATTCATACTGTGCTGTCCGTATACAGCCGTTGTCCGGTGATGAAGATGCTTTGACAACTGTTTGAGATCGCTGTCTACCTGGACTGCAAGTTCCCGAGTCGGTGTGAGAATCAGACCCTGCGGTTCTACAGCGCCTGGATCGGTCATCTGCAGCATGGAAACGCCAAAAACAGCAGTCTTTCCACTGCCTGTTTTAGACATGACAATCAGGTCTTCCTGATTCAGGATATGAGGAATTGCCTTGTGTTGCACCTCTGTAGGTGCTTCGAACCCCATCTCTTCTATAGCCTTTAAAATGGGAGGCGAAATGCCAAGGTCATTAAAGCTACTTTTCATGATTATCTTCTTTCATTATTACGAGATGCTTTATTATATCATTTGTTTCTGATTTGTTCTATACTAAGGATAAGGACAGGAAACTTGTCTCTGTATTACATTTTTGATATATGTAAGAATGGAAAACTAATTGAGACAAGGTTTAAAAAATCGTAAAATATCAATTGAAGCAGTCGAAGTTAAATAAAAAGTTCAGGATATCGATATAAATGAGTTTCTACATAGAATTTGGAAAAAATTATGCATACAGATGTCATATCAGTATATCTGATAAGGGGCAAAAAATGAATAACAGAGACCGTTTCGTAAAAGTTATGAACTTCGAGAAAACAGACAGGCTGCCGGTAATTGAATGGGCGGAAAAGCAAAAACGGGGGCAGGCATTTGTGTGGATCAGCCTTGACGGTTTCTTTTGGCATCCGAGACAGCTTCTTGGTATAGAACCGCATCTCTATGCTTTTTATGATGACCCTGAGCTGATGCATACAATAAATCGTGATCTTGTAGAATTCAACACCAGAGTTATTGAAGAGTTCTGTAAAATATGTATACCTGATTTCATGAATTTTGCAGAGGATATGTCCTACAATAAGGGCCCGATGATTTCAAAGGCATTATTCGATGAGTTTATAGCCCCTTATTACAGACAGATGATTCCCATTCTAAAGGAGCGTGGGATAGATGTGTTTATAGATACTGACGGAAGGATTGACGAGCTTGTTCCGTGGTTTCTGGAACTGGGCATCGATGGTTTTCTTCCACTGGAAAGGCAGTCGGGCATTGACATTGCTGACCTGCGTAAAAGCTATCCCAGACTTAAAATGATTGGTGGATATGACAAGATGGTAATGAATAAGGGTGAGAGCGAGATGCGAGTGGAGTTTGAAAGGCTGCTTCCTGTTATGAAGCAGGGCGGGTACATCCCATCCGTAGACCATCAGACACCTCCACAAGTTTCGTTGGAGAATTATATGATATATATTACCCTGCTTAGGGAGTATTGCACGAAAGCCATGCAGTGAGGAAATTTCACTATTGTTGCAAACTGTTGAATAAGGGGGAATCAAAATGATAATAAGAATGACGACTACAACAGGCTTTATATCACCTGCATGTCTATGTATGCTTGATGGAATTGCTTATAAAGCAGGGATTAGCCAGGTCTGAAGATTTTAGCGTTTAGTAGCCGTAATTGTTTATAATATATCATTAAAAGGAGATACCGACATGGACTACAGAATTATAAAAAGAGATGCATTCAGGTTGTCGGTAAAGCAAAGAAAATCAGTACGAGGGACGGAGCGAATTTAAAACAGATTTCTGAATTCTGGCAGGAATGGTTTCCGGCAACAAGCAACTAACATGCGGGAACAGCAGAGTTGGAGGCCTATTTGCCGGGGAATCCGGATTCAGAGGACTACAGAAGTGAGGTATGGATACCTGTCGTAAGCAAATAGAAAGTGGAAAGTATTTCCCTTCGTACAAAACAAAGTTAACGGAGGGAATTTTTTATTCTCGAAACGGGGATGCTTCCGGATAGCGGAATAACTGTCAATTGGCACAAATGCCGTGAAGTTTTCTGAAAATACTGTATGCGCTCCATGATAAGGGGAATGATAACTACTGCTGCAAATGTGGCAATAATTTAATCTGCAGCCGGTACTACTTTGTTACTATGGAATTATTATTGAAGAAAAAGTGAGATAGAAGCATTCTCACTTTTTCTTCAATAGAAATTTACACTGCAAAATTTCCACAAATTAATGATGTAACAAAGTAGTACTAGATCACCAACCATTTTTATTCCCCGGAGGTGCATTTTGTGAAACTAAAATATAAGGCAGCTGCCTTATTGACCATAGCTTTATTAGTTATCATCGGCATGTTTTTGCAAAACAGCTTTAAAAATTTTAACATACATGAAAAATTCACACCAATCCCATTATCTTTTGATCCTTACAGCTCCATGTCCTCATTTGATTGGAACGGCACTTCCATACAAATCAGTGGCGGTTTCGTCAAAGGGAAGATAGAGGATGACAATAAGAATGAAAATCTTGTACTGAGGTCACTTTCTCCCGAAATGTCAATAACGGTGAAAGGAAGTCCAAACGAGGATAAGACCTGTTACATCAGGCTTGAAAATATTAATCCTTTCAATATTGCGGCAGTAAATTCCACAGTTGACAAGCAGAGTGTGCTTGACCCACATACCGTCTTGCTGGTACTAAACCTGAAAAGAAGTGAAGAAAGAATCATAAGGATGGTACCAAATCTGAAAAATACCGATTACTCCGAATTTGTAATACTTGGGGACAACCGGAACGGCTACCGGACCTTTTCCCAGATAATCGACCAGATAAATGCCATTAATCCGGTTTTTACTATAGACAACGGTGACCTTGTCTTCGGAGGTGAGCCGAATAAATACAGGTTGTTTTATGAAACGGTATCAAAACTGCAGACTCCGCTTTTTACGACTATTGGAAACCATGATATCAGGGAAAACGGAAGACCGGTATATACAAAGCTTTTCGGACCTCCTTACTATTCATTCGATTATGGAAACAATCATTTTGTTTTCCTTGACAGCTCAAGGGGATGGGCGGAAAAGAAGGCTATTCCTGAAGAGCAGTATGGTTGGCTGGAAAACGATTTGAAAAATTCGGGTACAAAACGCATATATGTTATCTCCCACATACCACCGACAGATCCCAGGGATGATACGGAACCCAACAAGTT
>CALMWN010000437.1 GCA_937873555.1 uncultured Clostridia bacterium | reverse complement strand
CCTCCCGTACCGGTTCGATTCCGGTCTCCGGCACCATTAATTAATATTTGACACCAACTTTGACACCAAAGTTAAAATTTTATATATCGCGGGGTGGAGCAGTACGGTAGCTCGTCGGGCTCATAACCCGAAGGTCGGAGGTTCAAATCCTTCCCCCGCAACCAAGGAGAATCAAAGCTTATGGGAAATAGCCCATAGGCTTTTTTATTGTTCTTTTTTGGGGTTTAAGGGGACATTCCTCGGCAAGGATGACCGGCGGCAGCAGAGGTGTGTCCCCGTACATTATCCAGCGCCATAGCGGTCTTCTTGGGGAACAGGTATCGTCCCATGTTCCCCAAACCCCTCCACATGATGCCATTTCACATAATTTATTTCTATAAATAAATTATGCTTTCGGCGAGTTTTATCTGATGTGCTTTTTAATATTTTTAATGATTTGAAATTAGCAAAGATTTGTCATAAATCGTTTAAGTTCCGGCTGGACCGGCCTCCTTGCCGGTCCCACGCTCCGGGTGTGAATTTGTGGTATTGGCTTTGGAGCTTTTATTGGGTTGCTTACAAGTATGTGTGTGACCATATTCCGGTTTGATAGTCAGCCAGTAAGGATTTTGAGCCCAAATGTTGACTCATACCGTTCCTATGATAAACTGATAGCAACAATTGTTTTTAAACACTTTTGTGCATAGAGCACAAGCGAAAGGAAGGAATGTCAATATGAATAATTATGATGAATTGCTCAAAGAACTGGAACAACAGGAGAGAGATCTGCAGTTCCAGGAATTTACCAATGAAACGGCTCTTAAAATCGGGTTGATTCTTGTAGAAAGGGCTAAAAAGGAGAATAAAAGGATTACTATCGACATTAATAGAAACGGTCATCAATTATTCCATTATTCCTGTCAAGGAACATCTCCGGATAATGACCAGTGGGTAATCAGAAAAAGCAGGGTAGTCAGCAGGTTTTACAGGAGTTCTTATTACATTACAACATTGTTGGCGAAAACCGGTAAAACCCTGGAGGAGAAGTATAAAATCAGTTCAATAGAGTATGCCGCAAGCGGAGGCGCATTTCCCATAATCATAAAGGATGTCGGGGTTGTAGGAGCTATTGCCGTTTCGGGTATGTCACAGGGAGAAGACCATGATTGGGTTGTGTCTGCAATCAAGGAATGTATGTAATGATGTAACAAAGTAGTACCAAGTACACGGAAGAAATTGAGTTTAAACATACTGGAGGCGTTCTATGAAAAATATATTATTCGCTTCACCGCTTTATATCCTGCGCAGGGAATGTGCAGAGGATCTGTTTGCTGTTCTTACACAGCTTGGGAATCTAGGCTTTAATGGAGTTGAATTTCTCGGCTTTTTTGAAAAGAGTGCTGAATGTGTGCGGGAAAAGATGGATGAACTGAATATGGTTCCGCTTGGCAACCATGTAAGGTTCAGCGATTTTGTGTCGGATATACAGGGAACTATTGATTTTCATAAAAAGGTTGGGTGCCGGTATATAACTATAGGAAGTATTCCCCAAAGTGGGCTTCCCGGAAGTGAACAGTATCCTGAAACAATAAAGAAGCTTACCGAGATTGGAATGATATGCAGGAATGAAGGAATTACTCTTTTATATCATAACCATGCCTTTGAGCTTGCTCAGAAAATAAATGGGAAATATATACTCGAAGTATTACTTGACGATACACCGGAGGACTGTCTTGCCATGGAGCCGGATTTGGGATGGATGGCAATAGGTGGGGCTGATCCTGGCTTTTTCCTTGATAAGTACCGAAACCGTTGTCCGGTGATACATCTAAAAGATTTCTATGCAAGTGACATATCAAAGATTGGAAATGTGGGTGATTTGGATGGAAAGCGTGGATCAGAGGAAAGAGGAAATTTTGAATTCCGTCCGGTAGGTTACGGCATAGCAAACATTCCCCAATATATACACCAGGTACTTGAGTGTAATCCTGAATGGATTGTTATGGATCATGACCTTGCATATGAGCGTAACAGCTTTGAAGACCTGCTGTTAAGTCTGTCATATGTCAGGCAGCTTCTCAAAATAGCATGATTTTGTTGGGTAATAAGAAAAACGGTATGCAATTGAAAGACCAGGTAAACTGGAGATTAATATGAAAAATCCAGCCTTAACACGGGGAATTAAAACCGTTACAGTCACCGTTAAAAGAATGATAAAGAATATTAATAGAATAATCGGATTAAGAAACATTATTTATACAAACTGATTATCATGCCAGCCCATTGTTACGGTACAGGCCCGGGGTTATCCCTTCATATTTTTTAAAGGTATTGATAAAGCTGTGCACATTTTCATAACCTACTTCGCTTGCTATGCTGCATATGGTCCTGGAAGGGTCCTTAAGCAGCATTTTTGCCTTTCTAAGCCTTTGCATCTGCAGGTACTCGATAAAGTTGTATCCGAAGTGGTCTTTGAAAAACCTGCTTAAATAAGAGGTGGAAATATCGAATGCACCTGCGACCATTTTCAGGGAAAGCTCCTTTTTATAACAGTTGTTGTTCAAATACTGTATTATGTTGTTTGCCAGAAGATAGTTCTTGCTTTCCTTTCTTCCCCTCATATAGTCGCATACTTCCTCGTAGAATGAAACAATCTCGTTATGCAGCTCATCTATCGTGGTACACTGGAGAAGGTTCAGTATCCTGCTATTGACGGGCTGAGTCCCGTAATCCTTGAAATCGGCTTTTTCGGCTATATGCATTGCAGTGCTGATGATTTCAAAGAACACGCAGTGGACTGTCCTCAAAGAAGGCAGGTATTCGTTCAGCTTTTTGACAATTCGGCTTAGAATCTCCCTTATGCCGTTGATGTCTCCACGCTTCAAGTAATCAACCACAAGCTTCTCGTCATCAAGGGAGTAATAGTTTATGAACTCATGACTCACATTGATTTCTTCAAAATCAATGACAATGCTCTTTCCCTTGATAATCCGGTATTCCAGTGCCATAGAAGCCTCACCTAAGGAATTCCTGATCCTCGACAGATCATCATATACCTTTCCCAGTCCCACCGTCACTATGAAATTAAACTGGGATTCAATGAATTTCAGGGCTCTTTGGGCGATTTCCAGCATTCTCTCCTTGCTGCAGGCTTCATTGCCAGGCTTGAAGCATAACAGTACAGCAACGACATCGTCGCCGGTGTGTGTGCTGTATCCCCTGCCTGAAACCTGACAAAGCTCCTCCACTACATTGGATACGACAAAGCGGCATAGTTCCATTGGGGGCTTTTCCTCGGGATTTGAGAGAGTTTTACGGATAGTGATGTGGAAAAGCAGTATGGAATACTCCGCAAACGGCATGTCAACACCAAGCGAATCAAGTATGGCATTACGGGAATTTTCATTAAGAGATTCGTCCATTATCAGCGTGCGGACATAATTCTCCCTTAAAGCTGAGCGCTGGTTTTTCATTTGATATTCAAGGATCTTCTTGCTGTCTATGGTTTGAAGTATCTGCTTTTCTATGGCTGCCCATTCATTTCCGTATTTGGCTTCAGGAAATGATTCACTTTCGGGGAAGAGTATATTGAGAAGGTTTCTGACAGGCGAGTAGTTCCTGTAAGTGAAATACAGGGCAAGTATTATCCCTATCAGCAGTGTAACAATGATGATTTGTATGGATATGTCACGTATCATGTTCACTTGGGAAAATGCCTGTCTGTATGGTATGACCGATACATAATTCCATCCGAGCCTTTCATAAGGTATCATGGAAATCAGCATTTTTTCATTGTCAATATGTGCTGTGAAGGTACTTGTACTGCTCTTGGCCTTATGCAAAGAGACAGCCGGGTAAATAGCCGGAGACAGTGGCTTCCCAACGCTGACTATGGCTTTACCGCTGCTATCCAGTATATATGCGGAGCCCTTGTATTTATCAAGTGACATCTTCAACAGGCCCCTGACAGCACTTTCCTTGATTGTGATTATAAGCTTTATATTTGAAGTGATCCTTGAGTTTTCAACAAAAAGAGGCCTTACATAAGTAATCAGGGAATCGTAATAACTGTTGAAACCTTTCTTGACTGGCTGTGCAGGCCATATGGAGATGCCTGTTGTCTTTAACATTTTATCCTTGTATTCATTTACAGGCATGTTTGCATAGTAATATATTTTTTCCAGGTATGTTTGAGAATCGGTCATTATGCTAGTTGTAATGAAAGTTTCCTCATCCTCTATGTATATCGCAATATCATCTATGAAATCATTAAGAGCCATAAAGCTGTTTAACTCCTTTATACTCTGATATATGCGGTATGGGCCGAAACGGGACATATCCTGGGCTGTAAGAAGGGATGCCAGGTTGGAGCTGCGGTTGATCTGGATGGGCATCTGAAGGAACTCATTCAGACGCACATCGATGATATCGCGCACTTGTGACAGCAGAACAGATGAGGAGTCTCCGACCTTGTTATTGAGTATGCTGTGATATTTGGTGTAAGTCAAACCTCCCATCAATATCATTGGTATCACGAGTATAATGATGTATGATACCGTAAATCTGAGAAACATCCGTAAATAGCTGCCATTGGCTTTTTTAAAAGGTTTTAAGGGTAAACCCATTACCTGCATCCTCCGGACCACGATTTATTTCATGATATATTAAATTCTATATTCTGTTATATATTCCTTCTGTATGTTGGAAAAAATGAAGAATATGCAGAAACTTCTTACCCTCAAACACGTGCTGCATCATATAAAGGCAGGGAACGGTATCCTTGCCGTTCCCTGCGGTACAACCAGTTACTTCAGGTCGGGATCTATATATTCCATGCCTTTTTGCGTTATAAGCACGGCATTTTTGTAATTGGGAACGAACTTGACCAGTGTTGGGACATACTCCACTCCACAGCGCTTCCTCCAGCGCTCCAGGGCGGTCTGACGGACTTTTATACACTGGTCCACTCCCATGTTTTTCAGCTGCTTTACGAAGTCATCGTATTTTGTGAGAGGTTCCTGTC
Organism: uncultured Clostridia bacterium; assembly: GCA_937873555.1. Taxonomy (GTDB): domain Bacteria; phylum Bacillota; class Clostridia; order Acetivibrionales; family CALMWN01; genus CALMWN01. The sequence continues at coordinate 5,786 of CALMWN010000437.1, read as the reverse complement.
CTGTTATAAACTTATCGAGCATTTCATCCGTGTAGGTTTTGATATCGTTGAGTGCGCTCTTGTCGGAGGCCTCCTCCGCAGACGTGAGAGTTATCGGAGGCATGCCCAGGTTCTGCTCCGGACTATCCGGCCAGCCAGTCTTCCAGGTCTTCAGCGCTTGCCTTTGTGATGCTGAGGAGCCTACTATCTGCTCAACATAAGCCGGATGCTGTACAAAGGTGAATTCCATATTTGCCATGGAGTACTTGGCAATGGCGTTGGCTGTAGAAAGCTTGTCAGGGTTGTTCAGGATGAGGTCTGTATATTTGGGATAACCGTCCACCATCTTGTAGCTTTCATTTTCCCTTCCGAAGTTGAAGGCCATCTGCCCTGCCTGTGTATAACCCCAGTCAAACCATCTTATAGACTCAACGGGATATTTGTTCTTTGTTGTTATATAGCCCTTGTATGGGCTCAGACTCAAGGCTCTCTCCAAATTAGCATAGATTTTGCCGTCGGACTTGAGCTTGGGACGGGGAGCCGGCCATAAAACGAATTTGGGATCGTTTCTCATAAGACCGGTCCAGTCTCCAAGGTTGCCATGCATGTTTCCCCAGGTAGAGCCGGTTTTGTTGCCGGTTATGTTTGCGGTGCGGAGCTTGTCATCGGTTACCAGGTAGTCCTTGTTGATAAGCCCTTTCTTATACCAGTCTGCCATCTTGATTATGAATTCCTTGAATGCCGGCTGTATAGGACCATATCTGATCTGGCCCTTTTGCGCTCCGCCTTCCACATAAAAATCCTTCAAAACACCCCATGCCACGGCAAGCTCCATTATGGCCCCGTTCTTGCTGCTGTCGAAGGGTATTTCGTCTGCCTTTCCGTTACCGTTGGGATCCTTTTCTTTAAATGCAGTGAGCACTGTCTCCCACTCATCTATTGTTGTGGGAATCTTAAGGCCAAGCTTATCCAGCCAGTCCTTGCGGAAATCAGGTCCGCCTATTCCTCCGGCTTCAATGAAGGGCTGGCAGAAGCCAATGCCGATAAGATTGTTGTCATCTGTACTCATTGTTTTCCTGAAGTTGGGATAGTCGTTCAGGACCTTATTGTAATTTGGAGCGTATTTGGCAACAAGGTCATTAAGTGCGATTATCTGCTTGTTTGCAAGTGCCTCAGCATCATTGGGGAAGCTGTAGCCGCCGCCCCATATGAGGTCGGGCAGATCACCGGATGCGATCATGAGATTGAACTGGTCCTTTTCCTGGCCGGCCGGGGGATGCTTGAAGTTTATGTGGATACCTGTAGCTTTTTCCATCTCCTGGAATGCAGCCATGTTGTTCAGGTCATTCATACTTGTTGATGATTTGCTCAATCTCATCCACAATGTAAGTGTTAATGGCTGTTTCACTATTGGGAATTCATTTGCACCGGCTGCCGGTGCACTCTGCTGTGTACCTGATGAAGAACTGTTTTCAGCGGGTTTACTTGCCTGGCTGCATGCAGAAAACATTGTCACGAGCATTACCATACATGTCAGCAGGCTTACCAGCGTTCTTAAGCTTTTCTTTTTCATCGCTAAAGTGGCCTCCTTCATTTTTATTTTTATGATTTCATTCCTTTAAGGAACCTATCATGATGCCCTTTACAAAATACCTTTGGAGAAATGGATAAAGGCAGAGTATCGGTAATGTGGAAACTATTACGGTGGCGTATTTTATTGTTTCTCCGATGGGCTCCCTGTCGTTGGCGACATTGGTCATCATGGAATCGGTGATATTTGTTATGAGAATCTCCCTCAGTATCAGCTGGAGGGGGAACAAAGTCCTGGTCCTTAAGTATACCAGCGCGTTGAAAAAGGAATTCCAGTGGCCCACCGCATAGAACAGTGAAATTACTGCCATTACAGGAATTGACAGGGGGACGATGATCCTCCACATGATGACGAAATCATTGGCGCCATCTATCCTGGCAGACTCTTCAAGACTATCAGGAACCGACTGAAAGGCCGTCCTCATAATTATCATATTATAAGTGCTTATCGCACTTGGAAATATCATGGACCATCTGCTGTCGACCAGACCCATTGACTTCATGATCAGGAAGGTGGGTATAAGGCCCCCGCTGAAAAACATGGTAAACACGATAATTTTCATGATACCGGCTTTCCCGTAAACGTTCTTGCGGGACAAACCGTAGGCTCCCAGTGTTGTCATGAATAAGTTGACAATAGTTCCAACCACCACGTAGAATATTGTGTTCTGATAGCCGGTCCAGATATTGGGATTTTTGAACACGGCATTGTATGCCTCGAAGTTCAGGCCCTTGATCAAAAGCATTATACCCCTCTGCTGAGCAACTACGGTAGGACTGCTCAATGAAGCGACTGTGATATACCAGAAGGGATATAGCGTTATTGTAATAAGAAACAGGATTATTACTATATTAAATGAATCGAATGCAATCTCCCCAACACTTTTTCTGTATTTCATAATCCTTTCCTCCTCACCACAGACTTGTTTCGCTTACTTTACGACTCAATGCGTTTGCTGTAAGCAGGAATGAAAAATTGATAACCGAATTGAAAAGACCGACGGCGGTGCTGAAGCTGTAGTCGTTTTCCAGGAGACCGCGCCTGTATACAAAGCTGGATATGACATCTCCCGTTACATACGTGGTCGGATTATACAACAGGATGACTTTTTCGGCGCCTACACTCATCATTTGACCAAGACGCAGTATGAACATAATGATTATTGTGGGAATAATTCCCGGTATCGTCACATTCAGAAGTCTCTGCCACCTGTTTGCCCCATCGATTACGGCTGCATCGTAAAGCTGCGGATCAACGCTGGTCAAAGCAGCAAGATATACTATTGATCCCCAGCCTACATGCTGCCAGATACCCGACCCTACAAAAATCGTCCTGAAGGCTCCCGGGACTCTCAGCCAGGAGGTAGGAGTCACGCCGACAAATGACAGTACGGTACTGATAAAGCCGTCGGAGGCCAGAAAATCGACCAGCATTCCGCAGACGATAACTGTCGATATAAAATGAGGAAGATAGCTTATGGTCTGCGAAACCCTCTTGAAAGCCCCATCCTTTATTTCATTCAGAAGGAGTGCAAGGATGATGGGCGCAGGAAAAGAGAACAATATGTCATAAACGTTTATAAGGACTGTATTCTTAATCAGCCTGAAGAAATAGTAACTTTTAAAGAAGTTGTTGAAGTTTGTCCAACCGACCCATGGACTGCTCCATATACCCCCAAGCGGTGTGAATCTTTTCCATGCTATGATCACTCCGTACATGGGAAGGTAATGGAATAATACATAATATACTACTACGGGGATAAGAATCATATAGATATAGTAGTTTTTCTTCCACTCTCGCATCCATCTGGCAGGCAAACCACCTGATTTTTGTGATAAAGTAAAAGTACCAGGCCCTGGATTTGCAGAAACGGACATATGGCTTTCTCTCCTTTTGTTTAAATATATGGAAGAATATTGCTTCAGATAGATTCATTATACATCATAAGGAAATTCACTTAAATGATGATTACTTTACACCATGCTGCAATTTTTACATTGTAGAATTATTTGAATGATATTTTTTTATATGACTGTAATGTTTTTGACAATGAAGAAGTTGAAATACGCAAGCTATTGTGTTAAAATCTTCTTATACCCCAGTGGGGTATAAGAAGGAGGGGTATCAAATTGAACAAAATGATCATATCAAAGAGAAGATTAATACATGGAATTGCCGGTATGCTTTTGACCGCAGCAGTCCTGTTTTTCAAATTGAACCTTGTATATGTGATACTTATCGGTATATTTATGGGCCTGATTTTCGGCAAGGTGTTCTGCAGGTGGATATGTCCGATGGGATTTATAATGGAATTGATGATGACAGGCAGTTCTGACCAAAAGCATTTGCAGCTTTACAATTACCACAAGCTGGGATGCCCGATAGCCTGGATAAGCGGGTTGTTTAACAAATTCAGCATATTTAAAGTACGGAAGGACAGGGGGAAATGCACCAACTGCGGCATATGCGACAAGAACTGTTATATCTCCTCGTTAAACAGCAGCTACAGCCTTCATAAGGATGGAAGGAAAAATCCCTCAATCCACTACAGCTGCTCAAAGTGCCTCGCATGTGTGGAAAAGTGTCCGGCAAAGAGTCTGAAATACAGTATTTGATTTTGGGAAAATATAAAGGTGTATTGGTATTCTGAAAGGGGGAAGTCGAATTGGATGAAATAAAGGATCTGGCATGCGCAATGGTTATTTTCGGTGGAACCGGTGATCTTACACATAGAAAGCTTATACCGGCATTGTATAATTTGAATCATGACAACAAGCTTTCAGATGACTTTGCAATTGTTTCGGTGGGAAGAAGAGACAAGACAGATGAAGAATACAGGAATGAATTGCTCGAATCTGTAAGAAAGTATTCACGTTTTAAGCCGGACAATGAAAAGTGGAAGGAATTCAGGCAGAAGATATACTACAGAAAGTTGGATTTTTCTCAAGATTCCGGATACACGGCCTTGAAGGCCTTTCTGTCATCTATTGATGAAAAGCACATGACCAAAGGAAACAGGATCTTTTATATGGCTGTTGCACCGGAATATTTTGAAGGGATAGTCACCAGTATCAAAAAATACGGAATGGCGACCAATATCGGGAGCTGGCAGAGACTTGTCATTGAAAAGCCGTTCGGAAGGGATTTGGATACCGCAAGATATTTGAATAAAACAATTACAGATGTTTTTGATGAAAAAGACACTTACAGGATTGATCACTATCTTGGTAAGGAAATGATACAGAACATAATGGTCATCCGGTTTGCGAATTCAATGTTTGAGAACATATGGAACAGTAAATATATTGACAATATCCAGATATCTTCAAGTGAAACGGTGGGGGTCGAAAACCGCGGAGGCTACTATGAAAAGTCCGGTGCCTTGCGGGATATGATGCAGAACCATATGCTGCAGCTTCTCTCACTTATAGCTATGGAACCGCCTGTAAACCTCGATACCGAGGCAATAAGGGATGAGAAGGTAAAAGTGCTGCGGACTCTCGAAATAATGTCACCCGAAATTGTCGAACAGAATATCGTCCGCGGGCAATACGGGCCAGGAACCGTAAACGGCAAAGCCTTACCCGGATACAGGCAGGAAGAGAAGGTAGCCGGGAACTCAGTCACTGAAACCTTTATTGCCTTAAAGCTGCATGTTAAAAACTTCAGGTGGGGCAACATGCCATTCTACCTTAGAACGGGAAAAAGAATGCCGGAAAAGACCACAGAAATAGTAATTCAGTTCAATTCACTTCCTGACATACTGTATTTTAAAAATAATGGAGGCTTGGAACCCAACCTTCTTGTTATCAGGATACAGCCGAAGGAAGGGGTATACTTCCAGTTCAACGGCAAGAAACCCGGTACGGGGACTGAGGTTGAATCAGTGAAAATGGATTTTTGTCAGAATTGCGAAACAATCAGCAATTCACCGGAAGCATATGAAAGGCTGCTGTACGATGTTTTAAGGGGAGACTCCACCCTGTTTACGAGGTGGGATGAGATAGAAACGTCATGGAGATTCATAGACAATATTGCAAAGGCCTGGGAGTCGAAAGTACTGGATTTGCATGAATATGGTCCGGCTACATGGGGACCGGAGGAAGCCGACATGCTTTTAAAAAGGGATAATAGAAAATGGTGGAATCTGTAAGGTTTAATGGGGGACGCTTCTCTTAGGGAAGAATCGGAAGTTTTACGCACGAAAAAGACTCAA
>CALMWN010000436.1 GCA_937873555.1 uncultured Clostridia bacterium | reverse complement strand
TGCGGCAAAACAGTATTTGCCAGCAGCTTTGCAATATTTGCATCAGAAAGGGCATGTGAGCAGGTAAGGAACTCAGTCTGTTATCCTGCATTGAATGTTAAAATAGGGGCAACCCATGCAGGAATATCGGTCGGAGAAGACGGAGCTTCCCATCAGTGCAATGAGGATATTGCCATTATGAGAGCCATTCCCAATATGACTGTTATCAGTCCGGCTGATGCGGTGGAAGCGAGGCTGGCCGTTAAGGCAGCTATTGAACTTGACGGCCCTGTGTACTTGAGACTTGGACGTCTGGCAGTCCCGGTGCTGTATGATGAAAATACCTATAAATTCGAGCTGGGCAAGGGTGTAACAATTGCTGAAGGCTCTGATGTGACAATTATGGCTACAGGGTTGATGGTGCATGCCGCGGTGGAAGCACGGGCAATGCTGGAAAGTGAAGGCATTAAGGCAAGGCTCATTGATATACATACAATAAAGCCGATCGACAGGGATATCATCATCAAGGCAGCGAAGGAAACAGGAGCGATAGTTACTGCAGAAGAGCATACCGTCGTGGGCGGACTTGGAAGCGCTGTAGCTGAAGTGCTGGTAGAGAACTATCCTGCTCCTCTGAAGATGGTAGGAATCAAGGATCTGTTCGGCAAATCCGGAAAGCCTGACAAGCTCCTCGAAATGTATGGGCTGACAGCAAAAGATATAGTTGAGAAGGCAAAGGAAGCTATTAAAATGAAGAAATAAATATTTTAAGATATATGATAACCTATGGAATATGCGATAAGTACCATTAGTTTGTTTTTTTTCTGTATATTTCTAGTATTTAAGCAATTCATATTGACAAATGGAAGAAATTATGGAAATATATTAAAAAGTGACTTTGCTTTTAGGTTTACCCGGCAAAGTCTACTGTTTATCAGGGGATAACCCCGTGGAGTCGCTTTTGATAGTGATTCTACGGGGTTTTATATTTTCGAGTTGAAAAGAAGGTCATTAAAGGAGATTAAAGTGGAATGAGGATGGTAGTATCAGACCTTGATGGTACATTGTTGAAAAGTGACAAAAGTATTTCTGAAAAAACTCTACAAATATTGGGAGAACTAGAAGCAAAGAATATCGTATTTATGATAGCTACAGCACGGGCAAGAAGGCATATCCATAATTTACTCCCATTCAATTTTGATAATATGTATTGTATAAACTATAACGGTGCTGAAATATATCACGGAAGTGAACTCATCTATAACAATTATCTTGAAGGAAATGTAGCTAAGTACATAGTTAAATGGCTTCAAGAAACATATCAGGGAATAAATGTATCACTTGAAATATCAAATCGGCTCTTTACGAACTTTGATATTAAAGTTATGGATAACTGGTCACCACCGTATACACAAGTTGATTTTAGTACATTTGAGTACAAACCAACAGCAAAAATATTGGTGGATTTGAGGTATATCTCAGACACTGCTCAAATCATGGAGATGCTGCCGGACAATTGCAGGATGATTATTACCGATGGCGGTACATTAGGTCAGATTGCACATAAGGATGTATCTAAAATAAATGCCGTAAAGAGTCTGGCAAAATCCTTTGGCTACGGACTAGAAGAAGTCATAGCTTTCGGTGATGATTATAACGACATTGAAATGATACGGGAATGTGGTATTGGTGTGGCAATGGGTAATGCACCTCAAAAGGTTAAGGAAGCAGCAGATATCATAGCAGGAACGAATGATGAAGATGGAGTTGCAATGGAGCTGGAACGGATTATTAAAGGATCATTCCATCAGAGATTATCGCGTTCGGTTATCCGGAAAAAGAAACAGGAATGAAACCAAAGAAGGTTGTACACGAACTGATATTTTTTAATAAGTATGAGGGTGAATGAATCAGTTTAATAAATTTGAATGAGTAGTAGAAATGAAGGTGAGTACTAATATGAATAAGATAAAGGCGATTGGTTTTGATTTGGGACATACACTCGTTGATTCTAAAAATCCATTAAACTTGCAGAGCTTATATGATGATGCATTGAAGGATATTCTGATAAATTGCGGAATACCTGAAAATGTAGTAATGATAGATCAAGCGAAGAATATATTACTGAAGTATAATACAAGAATAAATCACCGGGAACATGAAGTTAAGTCTGACGACATTTTTACAGAAATATTTAATAGATGGGGAATTGAAGCCGACAACAGTGTTTTGAACATTGCGAAGCGGGCATTTTATGACTTTATTCAGAATGGATGTATTCCATTTGACGATACTCTTCCATTACTGCAAAAGCTGAAAGAGAAAAACATTAAGACAGGAATACTGACAGATGTAGCTTATGGTATGGATAACTGCTTTTCAATGCGTGATATCATTCCAATAGAAAGGTACATGGATATAACTCTGACGTCGGTGGATGTTGGATTTAGAAAGCCTAATTCTGCAGGATATTTACTTCTTTTAAAGGCTCTTCAAGTCAAACCTGAAGAAATGTTGTTTGTGGGTGATGAAGACAAGGACATTGAAGGGGCAAATGCTGTAAATATCCCCTCTGTACTAATTAACAGAGATAATAAGGATAAAAACTATGGTCAGCTATTTACCGTTAAATCACTCACAGAGGTATTATCAATTTTGTGTTATCAAAACTGCTAATCTATAAAGGATATGCTTTAAAGCTTTTATTTAAAGGGGTGGATGTAGGTGGATAATATCAAAATGCCGGAAAACTTGATGATTATAATTACGGGAGCATCCGGTACCGGTAAGACTACATTAAGTAGAAACTTGGCTGAGAAATTCAATTT
>CALMWN010000435.1 GCA_937873555.1 uncultured Clostridia bacterium | reverse complement strand
GGTAGACTCTGCTCATGGCGTTCAATGCATGAGTGGGCTGATACCTTTTCTCACCTTCCAGGATAGAGTTAAATAGGCTTTTAAATACCTCGGCCTTACTCAGGAATTCAATTTCCAGGTTATTGTAAATGGCTACCAGCTCATTTTTCATATCAACGGCACCGGCCGCCAGCTCCTTGAATTCCTTAATGCATTTTTGCACGAAAGTATTGATATCGCCTTCAATTTCCATGGGTTCAACAATTTTTGCTGCAAATTCCACGTATTCCTCAATGGCAAATCTCACTTTTTCAAGGCTGCCTTCCTCCTGCCTAACCTGTGCCAGTTCCTTTTCAAAGGTCTTGAGCCTGGACTTTATAAGCTCCTTCTCCCTGTCAAAGTCCAACTCCCTTATGGCGTCTCTTTCCTTTGGAGCCTCATAACCGTAACGCTCTCTGATATTTTTATGAACATATCTCAAGTCGGAATTTTTCTCTGCTACCTTAAACTGTATCCCATTTTTATAGTCATTGAGCCTTTCTGCTTCCTCGGCCGCAGCTGCCAATTTTCCCGTGATTTCATCAAGCCCGGATTGGCTGAATTCCATCCCTATATAAAGCTGCTCTGGTATTCCAAGGCCCGTCAGCTCCTTTTGTTTCTCGTTCCTCCTGTACCTGTAATCCTCAAGAATATCCTTCAAAGACTGAAGCTTCCCGCTTATTTTGGAGGAGTACACTGACAGCTTTGCCGTTAGGGCTTCAATATCTTCATCTATGATCTTCCCATCATTTACATGGCTGTATTTTTCAAATTCCTGCCTGGTTTTTTCCAGCATGGATGAAATATTTCCATTCCTGTGGTTAATTTCATTTATATTCTCCCTCGAAGCTTCAATCTCCCTGCCTGTTTCCTCCAGCTCTGCCTTCAGGAATCTCAGGGCTTCTTCCTTGTGCCTTTTCTCCTTCAGATCGTGGTCATAAGCCTCCAATCTTCCGTAAAACTCCGTTAGATCATTCTTTTTCCTTATAAATGAGTTTCTTTCATTTTCCAGGCGGATAAGCTCCTCCATTATTCCGGCTCTAACTATTTTCAAGTTTGCAAGACTTTCTTCATTCCGGGCGATTTCCGCGGTATTTTCCTGCAATTCCCCGGCAATACTTTTAATTTCAGCCAAAAGCCTTTCCACGCCATGCTTTGTGAATGAAAAGCCCTCCACCTTAATAATATTGTGGTCAATGTTCCTCACAGCTTCCTGGGCATTTTCAATAACCTGCTCATTCCTCTGAAATCTAATACTGATTTCTTCCATAAGCTCCTTCAGATAGCCTTTGTTTAAAATCCTATCGTCAAAAGCGATGAGAAAATCAATATTCCCTATGGAATGCACATGGTTGGCAGACTTCAGCTCCAGGGTATTTTCAAGCTCCTCCCTCAGAACAAGGGGTATTATTGTGGAAACTATACCCTTAAACTCCAGTTCCCTAATCCTTCGGAGGTCACCTCTTGATACAATCAATGAGTAAGGTAGAAACGGATTACCTTTTACCAACTTCAGCTTGGCAGCTTTGTTGTCCTGGATTCCCCTCAGCCATTCATAACCATATTCCACAAATATATTCTCTTCATCAAATACCCGCTTAACATCCGAAGGCAGTTCGAAAGCCTTTCCCCCTTCGTAAAGTTGAAGCTGCTTCCCTAATATTGAATTTTCAAGGTTCCGGTCGTTAATGAGCCTTACGAATTTTTCCCTTTCCGAGCGGAGTGGCAAAAGCACCTGTTCCCTGTCAAAAAGGCAGTCTTCCTCCAGTTCGTAGGACTTTATTATCTTTTCAATTGTCTTCTTCTCATTCTCAAAAAGGTTGAACTGCTCTTCCTTCCTGCTCTTTTCCACAGCCAGTTCTCGGTTTCTTTCCTGGAGCTCCCTGCACCTGATTTCCAACTGCTTATCTTCGCGTAAGTTTTCAGCCTGCTTTTTCTTTATATCGTCAATTCCCTGAAGGATGCTTTCCTCTTCTGCCTCAAGCTTACCTGCCAGTTCATCCCTATTTACCCCTGTGAAATCCGGATATGAATTTCTTATAGCCTGCTCCCTTTCCTCAAATAGGGCAATGCGGCTTCTTAACGCAATAATGTCGTCATTTTTACGGGAAATATCGTTTTGCAGCTTTTCTAAACCAGTCATTGATTTGGAAAGCTTCGTCCGCTCTTCTTCAAGCTGTTTTCCCCCGTGCTCCATGGCTTTTTCCAGCTGCAGAAACCTTCCTCTGTATTTTTCCTTCAACGAGTACTCAATGTCATTAATAATGCTCTTGATATCTTCCTGCTGCAGGCTTTCCTTTTCAAGCTCCGTCTCAAACCTGGCAACCTTTGAATTGAGGTCTGCCAATTCCACCTTCAGTCTCACTCCAATGAGAAGCTTCCTTTCGTGCTCCAGCTCTTCCATTTCCCTACGGATGGCTGCAATACCCATCTCAGCCCCGCTGATTTCCTCCTTCAGCCTTGAAAGCTCAAGGTCAATCTCGTGGTACTCACCAGAAAGCTTTTCATATTCCAGTTCTTTCCTTTGCTCCTCCAGCTGCCTGATACCGCTTGAAAGTTCTTCCTTCCTGGCCTCAAGGGCTCTTACACCATCTTTGGCGAACCGGTATGCATTTCCCAGGTCCTGCCTGTTTTTCTCCGACTTTGCAAGGTGGATGCCATAGTCCTCAAGCTTTCTTACAAGCTCTGCGGATTTTTTCCTGAAGCTTTCAAATATGTCCCTCTCCCTTATCATGTCCTCGTTTTTCACAAGCTGGGCAGCATGGTTTTTAATAAGCTCCCTGATGTTTTCAACAAAATCCCCATTCTTATTAAGCTGCTCCTCAATTGTCGGAATAAACCACTTCTTCACCAGGGCACTGCTGGTCTTGCAATCATTGAAAAAGGAGTTCAGCCCCGCTTCCGCTTCATTTATCCTCACCATCAGGTTTTTCCATTCCAACTGGTTGATTTTATATTCTGACAGCCTTCTGGCATATTCCTTCTTGTCGTCAGGCAAATCCCAGCGGAACAGCCACACTCCCGCGCCCTCCTTCTCTGCATTTGAAAGGTTTTTAAGCACCCTCTCAAACTCCAGAAGCCTCACAATTCCCCGCTCTTCCTCCAGCAATTCGATCCTTTTTATATCAAAACTGCTTTCTTCCTCGTACTCGGAAATAAAAGTAACCACCTTGAGGCTTTCGCTTTCGTCCTCAATGCTCTTGCTTAGGACCCTTTTGATTCCTATGCCCGTCATAACCTTCTTTGTGCTGTCATCTAGCATCCACTCAATCATGATATACACAGGGGCCTTCGAATTGGTGAAATAACCCTTGAAAGACCTGTCCTTCAGCTTCTGCTTCGGGATAATTGGCTGCATCATCATCTGCACCAACACCGTCTTGCCTCCGCCATTCTGCAGGTTCAGCAGCGTATCCTCGCCATTGTAGAAATCAAAGGTCTGGTCATAAATGTGGCGGTAATCGTTATATGTGAAATTTACAAATCTTATTTTGCTAATCTTTGCCATCCTTAACCTCCCAATAGTCTGTCTATCAGTTTAATACGTTCACTATCCAGAAAGTTGTACATCATCAGGTTTGTAAACTTGGACGCAGGCCTTATATCCTCCTCAACCATGTCATAAATCAAAAGCCCGTGCTTTGCCAAGAAGCCGCAAACACTGCGAATATACCCGTACTTGGTTTTCCTCTTGCCCGGTTCCTCCATCTGCAGGGCACTCCAATGCTCATACATTGCAGTTATGTTAACTGCAGCCTCCTCCTGTTCCCGCTCGATGTTTTTTCTGGAGTTTGCATAGGCAAGCCTTGATGTGATGATTTCCTCAAGCTCGGGCAATCGTATGAAATCCCTGGACTTCACAAAGCCCCCTTTGCCGCTGTAAAACACCAGGATTATTACTGTTATGATATATTGCGACAGGTAAAAGTCAATTTTTCTTGCATCATAGCTTATAACTTTCTGGAGATCCATATCCTTGATGCCCAGGACATCGTTTTCCTCATCGGGGATAAGGTAAACAACCTGGTTGTACCGTTCTATTGAAACATTACTCTCTCTGGCCATGATTTCAAGTACACTCCGTACGTCACTGTCCGAACAGTCCAGATAAAGCTCCTTGTTGTTTTCAAAGGTCAACTCCCCTTCCTTCAGCAGAAAGTAGTATATTCTCATTGCTTTCTCCAGATTTGATTCATTCATCATCCATCCACCTCCACCTGGAACAATATGTCGGGACAGCTGAGCCCCATTACCCTTTCAATACCTTCTGAAAGCCTCTCAGGAATGAATATGGTTTCATTCCTTGAAAGCAGAATCTTCATTATTTTAATGGAATAGAAGCTTCTGTCCTTGTCAAGGAGCTTCAATACGCAATATTTTATATCAAAGGCCTCAGACGGGTTAAAAACCGTCCTGCCCTTCTGGCTCCTGATGGCAGAAAAATCCACTTCTTTCATACTTCCAAGCTGGAGCAGCACATTTGTCAATATTTTGAGGTCAGGCACAAGCTTTTTGTATTCCTCACGTGAATCCGCCACCAGTTGCGAAAACAGAATTTTCCCATCATGGCTTGACATTGCACCCTTGCATATCATTTCAAATATATTGACATATTTCTCATTGATTTCCCTGATTTTGATTTCATTCTCGCTTTCCAACCTGCTAAAATACCTGTCCGACATAAGTATGCTGCTGCCTTCATTCAC
>CALMWN010000434.1 GCA_937873555.1 uncultured Clostridia bacterium | reverse complement strand
TGAGAGACAATTTCAAGAAGAAATTCGAATCTCTTGGCGGAAAAATTGTCGCAGAAGAATCCTACGCTACAAACGACAAGGATTTCAACGCACAGCTCACAAAAATCAAGGGCAAGACTCCTGATGTATTGTTTATTCCCGATTACTACAGCACTGTTTCTCTTATAGCAAAACAGGTAAAAAGCCAGGGAATTAATGCACCGATGCTGGGTGCGGATGGTTGGGATGAAATAGTTAACAACGCTGGAGACGAAGTTATCGGTTCATACTACAGCAATCACTACTCACAGGATGCAGACGACAAGGATGTCAAGGATTTCGTGAAGAAATACACCGACAAGTTCAAGGTTGTTCCAAATGCTCTCGCAGCTTTGGGTTATGACGCCACTTATATCCTGGCAGAAGCTATAGACAGAGCAAAATCAACAGATCCTGACAAGATTCAGGCTGAAATGATGAAGACGGACAAGAAATTTGTAACAGGTAAAATCAAATTCAATGAAAAGAGAAATCCTGTCAAATCTGCAGTCATGGTTAAGGTTGACAAGGTCAACGGAAAGCTTAAGGATGTATTCGCAGGTATAGTTAACCCGTAATAGTTCGGTAATACCATAAAACTCCAGCAAATTATATCTTTAAAAAATTTGATTTTTAAGCTATAATATAATTCGTAAATGTTGATGTAATACTGAAAGAATGGGAGAATTAAATTCTCCCATTCTTAATGTCTAATATGTTTTAAGGGGTGTAATGATGGAATTTGTTCAGCAGATGATTAACGGTATAGCGCTTGGAAGCGTATATGCCCTTATAGCCTTGGGCTATACGATGGTATACGGTATAGTGAAGCTGATCAACTTTGCTCACGGTGATGTGTGGATGATTGGTGCATTCACGGGATATTTTGTGCTTGCGGCATTAGGGGTTGGCCCTCTGTCAATTATATTAGCATTTATTGTCTCAATGATTGTATGTGCGATTTTTGGTATTGTTATTGAAAAGACCTGTTATAAACCTTTAAGAAATGCTCCCAGAATTAATATTCTTATTACGGCGATTGGTGTCTCTCTCCTGCTCGAAAACGGTGCGAGGGTTATTCCTTTCATAGGTCCCAATCCCAAGCAATTTCCTACATTCGGAAATGCCAACATGCTTTTTATGGGCATAAACATAAGCTTTGTCCAGGTGATTGAACTCGGCATATCGATTCTTTTGATGATACTCCTTAATTATATTGTAAACAAGACTAAAATGGGAAAAGCCATGAGAGCAGTATCTCACGACATGAATGCAGCTCTTTTGATGGGTATAAATGTAGACAACGTTATATCTTTTACTTTTGCAATCGGTGCTGCGCTTGCTGCAGCAGCAGGAATACTTTTTGCTCTTGCCTACCCGCAGGTTGAACCGTATATGGGTATAATGCCCGGCCTCAAGGCATTTGTTGCCGCTGTACTCGGAGGAATAGGAAGTATTCCTGGAGCTATGCTGGGTGGGTTTATTCTCGGAACGGCAGAAACCCTCACCAAGGGTTTTATCTCTTCAAAGCTCGCAGACGCTATAGCTTTTGGCATATTAATAATCATACTGGTTATAAAGCCTTCAGGTATCCTTGGCAAAAACCAGAGAGAGAAAGTGTAGGTGATAACCATGCAGAAAAACAACAGACTTCTAAATTCAATTACCTTGCTTCTTGTATCAATTGTAATATTCGCTGTATTGTTCCTGTTGATTTATAATAACATTATCAATGAGTTTGCCGGAGATATATTGAAGATATCCGGGATTTATATCATCGTAGCCTTAAGCCTCAACCTTATAACAGGATTTACCGGACAGCTGGCATTGGGCCAGGCAGGGTTTATGGCTATTGGGGCCTATACGACCGCCATTTGTGTGATGAAATTTCATATTCCGCTGCTTGCAGCACTTATTATTGGCGGATTGTTTACAGCCTTATTCGGATTCCTGATCGGATTTCCTACGCTACGGCTGCGCGGCGATTATCTTGCGATTACAACCCTGGGCTTCGGGGAAATAGTAAGGGTAATAATGGTCAACCTTGAAGGTCTCACAGGCGGAGCAGCAGGGTTGTACGGCGTTCCCTCCTTCAGCGACGATTTCAAATTGAATCCCATAATGGGTTTTATATGGATATTTTGTTTTGCTGTTGCTACTATATTAATAATAAGTAATTTGATTAATTCTTCTGCCGGAAGGGCGATAATATCCATAAGGGAAGATGAAATTGCTTCAAATTCCATGGGAATAAATGTGCCCTATTACAAAATGTTTGCTTTTGTCTTTTCAGCCTTTATCGCAGGCATTGGCGGAGGACTCTATGCGACGCATTTTGGTTATCTCAACCCGTCAATGTTTAACTTCCTCTTCTCGGTTAATATTGTAGTAATGGTGGTTCTTGGAGGTCTTGGCAGTATTACGGGTACGATAATAGCAAGCTGCATTTTTGCATTCTTCACCATGTACTTCCTGCCACTTTTCAAGGATTTCGCACAGAATGTGTTCCATATTTCCATTCTGGATTTCAATCAGGTAATCTTTGCTACGGTTTTAATACTGATGATGCTTTTCAGACCCAGGGGGATCATGGGTACCAAGGAGTTGTCTTTTGTAAAGCTAGTAAAAGGCATTGGATTTAACAAAACCCAGGGGGTGAAATAAATGGAAGTACTCAACGCACAAAGTATATCGATAGTTTTTGGCGGCTTGAAGGCTGTTACCAACTTTAATCTCAAACTTGAAAAGGGAGAGCTTGTAGGTTTGATTGGACCTAACGGGGCAGGCAAGACCACAATCTTCAACATGCTGACCGGTGTTTACACCCCCACAAGCGGTAAAATCCTGTTTGGCGGCAAAGTTTCCGGAGAAGGCAGCATGCAAAGCATTGCCGGCCTTACTCCGTATCAGATAACACAGATGGGAATTGCCAGGACGTTTCAGAATATAAGATTGTTTAAAGATCTTACGGTTTTGGACAATGTAAGGATTGCATTCCACTTTGGTGTAAAATACAACGCACTGCAGGCTGTTTTGAGAACTCCTGCCTTTTACAGGGAGGAAAATGAAATAACAGAGAAAGCACGCGATTTATTGAAAATTTTCAATATACATGAAAAAGAGAATGAACTGGCAAAAAATCTCCCCTACGGTGAGCAAAGAAAGCTGGAAATTACAAGGGCGCTGGCTACCAACCCCAGGGTTCTGCTCCTGGATGAACCCGCAGCCGGTATGAATCCACAGGAAACACATGATTTGATGAATCTGATAAAATTCATCAGGGATAAGTTTGACCTGACCATTCTTTTGATTGAGCATGATATGAGCCTTGTAATGGGTATTTGCGAAAGGATAGCAGGACTGGATTACGGCCAGGTAATTGCTGTCGGGACCCCGGCCCAAATAAGCAAGGATCCCAAGGTTATAAAAGCTTATCTAGGCGAGGAGGTTGAAACTGGTGCTTAAGGTTGAAGGCTTAAACGTATTTTACGGAACAATTCAAGCTTTACACGATATCAATTTTGAAGTGAATGAAGGAGAAATAGTAACTCTTATCGGAGCGAACGGTGCCGGTAAGACAACCACACTCCATACCATTTCCGGTATAATACAGCCAAAATCAGGAAATGTCAGCTTTATGGGCAGGTCGATAACCGGAACGGCTGCCGATAAAATTGTAAAAATGGGCCTCTGCCAGGTGCCGGAAGGCAGAAGGGTATTCGCAAACCTCACAGTCCTTGAAAATCTTGAAATGGGGGCTTACACCAGAAAAGACAAGGAAAAAATCAAGGAAGACTACGAAATTGTATTTACAAGATTTCCAAGATTAAAGGAAAGAATAAAACAGATTTCCGGAACCTTAAGCGGCGGTGAGCAGCAGATGCTGGCAATGGGCAGGGCGCTTATGTCCAAACCCAGGCTTCTGCTGATGGATGAACCCTCGATGGGTCTGGCCCCTTTGCTTGTCAAGGAAATATTCTCCATAATCAAGGACATCAATAAGGCAGGCACTACAATACTTCTGGT
>CALMWN010000433.1 GCA_937873555.1 uncultured Clostridia bacterium | reverse complement strand
TTGTAGCACAGTTCAAGCGCACTGATTGCAGCTAATCTGGCTCTGGGGTAGTCTTCCGTGTAGTTAACCATTGGAACGACCTTTGCAGCTTCTTCAAATACCTGTCTTTCTTTCTGTCCTCCAAAGAACGGGTCCGCCTTTAAAACCTCAGGATTGCCATAAGCCGGTTCCCATGCGGGGAAAAATCCGAACTTGTACTGTTTTAACTGAGAAGCATCGTCCATCAGGTGGAATTTTACATAGGCCCATGCTGCATCAACATTCTTGGACTGTTTCGTAATTGCCAGGTTGGAACCACCGCTTTCAGCAGTACGGGAATCACCCTGATCCCATACCGGGAGAGGAACAACGCCCCAGCTATCATTTCTGGTATCACCATAAGCTTTTTTCAATGATGCTGTAAACCATGCAGCATTTATGAAAGTAGCAACCTTATCATTTTTAATAGCGTCGGTCCACGGCTGACTGTAGTTTGGCGCATCATACAGCAAGCCCTCGTCATACATTTTTGTAAGGAAAGACACTACCCGAACCGCTTGTGGGGAATCCATCTTTACATTTCCTTCCTTGTCAAAGAACCATACATTTTCTTTTTCAGATTTCTGATTTAACATGATCTGGAATGGCGCAGGATCACATTTTGTTTTTGGTGTAATTGTAGCAAAAGCACCTGCCTTTTCTTTAATCTGCTTAACAGTCTTGTAATAATCATCCCAGGTGTTTAAAAGTTTAGCTACTTCTTCAGGTGTATCAGGAAAACCAGCCTGTTTGAACAGCTTTCTGTTATAATACAGAGCAACCGGGCCGCTATCCCATGGTGTTGCATAGATTTTTCCGTCTTTTGCAGATGCCAGTCCGACCTTGTGTTTATTGAATTTCTTGATATCATCCCCGATCTTGGATGTAACATCCACAAGGCCTTGTGTCTTGATCATCTGAGGCATGTTTCTTGACTCTACCGCAAATACATCTGGAGCACCTTCTCCAGCCTGTACAGCTAAAATAAATTTTTTATACAGGTCTTCATTTGGTATTGTCTCATATTTTACGTTTATATTGGGGTATGCCTTTTTGAAATCATCCGCTAAAATATCCAGAGCCGCTTTTGCATTTTCCCACATCCACACGGTAATATCACCTTTTGCTTGCTTGGGTTCACTTGCTTTTGTAGACGTCTGTGCCTGTGCGCTTGTTGCACCTTTGTCTGCATCGTTCTTGCTCCCGCATCCCGTCAAAATAACAGACGATGCAAATAGCAGAGCTAATGACACAGATATGACCTTACTAATGATCTTCATTTTCATCCCTCCACATATAATTTGTCCACAGAAATGGTTCTTCAAATATAAATTATTTTATTATTTTATCGTTAAAAAACAAGAGTCTATATTATTAAAATGTCACTTCTATTAATCGGAAACCAGTTTTACGCATTCACAATTGATATTTCTTTCACAAAGTTCTCTTATATTATGATTAAGTGAACTTTCACCACCTAGTGCTTTTTAACATATCGAATTTCTAGTCTTTAAAAATGTTAAAAAGCTTGGATGTATCAGAACCTGCCATTAGACGTTGGGTTATGGCGGCAAAAGAGCCAGAAGGTGGCGAAAATTCAAGAATAAAAGAACTTGAGGCAGAGCTTAAAAAGTTAAAAACTCAAGTTTTCTCTTCTAAAAATTAAAATCACATCAGGCCCTGAACCATGAACAGAATAGGAATAACCAGGGCAAGGCTGCCCGAACCAAACAGCCAGCAGGAATTGGCAAGATCAGTATCCAGCCCATACAGCTGTGGCGGAATCAGGGAATAAAAAGCTGGAGGCATTGCAGACAGGACAAGAACCACCTTCAAAGCGAGGCCGCCATTTATGGAACCCAGTCCTGCCAGGTAGGCTAGTGAAGTAATTATTATCGGTAAAATCAGAAACTTTACAGCGGAAACAGCCATGCACTCACGCAAATATCCCCCTATTGCAGTTATTCTCATACTGAATCCCACTGAAATCACAAGCAGAATGGATGAAATCGGGATGAATATTTCATTTATTCCGGTATAAACTGCAGGTCTTGCAAAACCGGAGATATTTAATAACATTCCTATGGTTATACTTGCTATGTATACAATAATATATGGGTCAGTCACAATCCTGATAAGTGAATTCTTACCTTCCCTTTCATTAGTGTCATTACCATGAAGCTTTGCAACCGGGAAACCGATCAAAAAGTATGTAAGCTCTTCAAACAATCTGTACAGGGAAACAAATACATAACTTTTTTCTCCGAAAAATACAAAACAGATAAGGGCTCCAAAGCTGCCCAGATTTGTAAACGAAGCGGAACAAAACATTGAACCTGTTTGCCGTCTTTCATGTTTTAATATCTTTGAAGCTGTAAAGCCAAGCAGACCGCCTATGCTCAAGGCACAGATGCCCAATATGGGGAGAAAAACATATCTGATTTCATTCAATCTGGCCCCCCAAAAAGCACCCAGTGTAATAACCGGGTTTATACCAAAAATTATAGTCTTTTGAGCATATATCAAATATTTGCTGACCGGCACTTTTTCAGGGATAATCTCCCTGATGACCAGTTTCCTGATTATCTGTCCGATTATCAGTCCCAGTACAATCAGTCCTATGGAAAAAATGTTTTTAGACAAGAAGCACCTCTATGCTGACCATATGTATAGAAATTTTATGTAATAATTTTGCATGTTGCAACATTAACTTCACATAACATATTTTTATATTATAGTAGCATATCGGATGTCTCATATCAATCAATGTAAAAATTATTGTATACAATTTTTATAGAAATCAACAATCGACTATGCTAAAATTACATTTAACAGAGGGGAAACCATCATATAAGTTATTAAGCTTGTTATCTCCGGTTAAGCTTAAAATGTTATCATCCCCATTGGCAGTCAATCCCGGGGTTTTTTGTCACTTTAACAATTAATGGGGGTATGACAATGAAAGTCCTTAAGAGGCTGGTAAGCAAGGACAGTTCAATTAAATATCTTTTTGAGCTTTCTGATGGTGAAACTGTTGAATCTCTCCATATGTATGATGCAGAATCAAAATTGACCTATCACAGCACTATATGTGTTTCATCACAGGTTGGCTGCAGGATAGGATGCAAATTCTGCGCGACCGGAGCCGAAGGCTTTGTGAGAAATCTATCAGGAGATGAGATCTTTCAGCAGGTAAACATAAGTAATGCTGACTGCGTGAATTCCGGTACTATTCCAATAGATGCCGTGGTTTTTGCGGGTATGGGAGAGCCTTTGCTAAACTATGAAAATGTAAAATGCGCTATCCATAAAATAAACAGCGAACTTGGCATTAATAATTTTGAACTTGCAACTGCAGGTGTTGTGCCGGGAATATACAAGATGATAGAAGATTTTAATGGCAAGCATATAAATGTACGTCTGAACATATCTCTTCATGCATCTGCAGAAGATCAGAGAAAAAGGATCATACCTTTGGCATGCCAGTATCATATACCTGAATTGATAAAGGCGGCAGTTGACTATGCAGATGCTTTTGATACCAGGGTCAGAATAAGATATGCCCTGTTTAAAGGCTTTAATGATACTCAGGATGATGTGGAACGCTTATGTGCATTGCTTGGGAATAAGCCTTTAAAACTTATAGTCTCCCGGTATAATGACAACAATGTTTCCGGGTTGGCAGCCCCCGACCTTTCAGAAGTGGAAGAATTCTGCCGGAGGTTTGATAAAAGAATCGATTGCGGGATATTTTATAACTTCGGTTCCGATATTAAAGGGGGGTGTGGACAGCTAAGGCGAAATCACGCTGACTATCACCTACCGAATAGCAAATTCAATTTTGAGAAAAATTATTAATAGTATCCAATCTTTTATTGCATAATAATAAATTTGGAAATAGATAATCCTATTCGAAAATATTATTATAGGAGGAGTCTAATCTTTCATGGCTGCTTACTTCAATGAATTAAGGGATTGAAAAAAGGCAATTCTGGTGGTTATTTTCACAATCGCAGGAATAATTTACGGATGGGAATGGCTTGTAGCCGGTATTGAGAAATTGCCCTGGTTAACTAACGGCAAGCTCAACTCAGCCAGCTTGATTAAAGGTCTCATAGCAAACCTGGCAATGTTAAAATTCTCAAAATATGCTGAATTTATTGGAATAGATGGATACCTTAGATATAAAAGAGGGAAAGAACCGTTGTAAATTTTTCGTTGATAATCTCCTTAACATTTATGTCTTAGGCAGTAGCATCCAGCGATTTAAATTTTGCACCAGAGCCTTAAGTGTCAGTACAGGTAAAAAAAAGATGATCCCTTCAGAGTATAGAAATCATCTTTTAAAATTTATGTATTATAAACTATCTTTGACAAAAAGCTACGTTTCAAATTACCAATCCAAATCCGGCAGCAGCTCAACTGTCTCATCAAATGCGCGGTCGAGTTGCTCATAGAAGCGGCGGCGATCTATGCGGTCCTTCTGCTGGATCTTGTACGCGCGCTTGCCTACTTCCTCTGCAATGGCTTGCGGTACGCATATGACTCCGTCATCATCAGCTATTATCATATCACCCGGGCAAACATAGACGCCGGCACATACTACAGGTTCGCTATCACTTTTGATACGGATGCGGCCCATGGGATGAGTGTAAGAGCGGACGGTAGAAAATACCGGAGCGCCCTGCATGATGCATTCACCACTGTCACGGCAGGTGCCATCGATTACGAAGCCGACAACTCCTTTGTACATGTAATTGAGGGTGTTTGCTGAACCAAGGATACCAGCACGGGCACCCTGAGCGGCAATGACGAACACTTCACCGGGATTTCCTACATATTTTTCAACACCAGGACGAGTATAGGAACTGTAGCCGCCTTCTTCTATCTTTTTGTATTGTTTCGCATCAAAGTCTTCATAGCTCATAGCTGGCATTTTGTGATCATAATAATCAAATTCCTGGGTGTGGGCAATGCCGGCGAATCGGATTCCATTGAACATGGGGCGCATATTTAGGGCCATCTCGTAGCGATCCTGCAAACCCATTGAATCGAGCGCGTCACACACATCAGCGCAGCGTAGTATTTGGTACAGTTCCAGTACCTTCTTAGATACAGCCATTATTAATCACTCCTTTTTTTGTTGATACTTACTTGCTTATAAATATACTCTTTCGAAGAAGTCGTCTCATTGGCGGTACTTTTTGTCAAAGATAAAATCTTTTTAAGACCCCCGAATCGTCAATACCGGCTTATCTATAAAAGAGTACTAAGCTCCGGCTTTACTTTTCCAGTACCAAGCTCATACCCCAATCCTCATTTGAGGGGCACTCAGGCAGCTTAATTCTGCACGTTTGGTCGGAAGTCACAGTTTGAGTATTTGGATCATCAAGCCATTCACCAGTCCTGGGATTAAACCATTTGAGACGGTAGACGGCATCATGGATGACTCCTCTGATTGTTGCTCTGGGGCAGTCTTTTTCAAAATACAGCATCATCCAGTCCTTTTCATTTGTTGCTGCACAGTATGCCCAGCCGGTGTATCCTATGTGATTCCCAGCTTTATTAGGTGTGACCAGTTCAGAATTTGGGACAAGGTCCTGATAGCGAGCCCCCTGAACCATTACAAACTTCATGAGGTGCGGTACCTGGGCACCGGATGTAAATTCAAGGGCATTCCACATCTTGTATTTGGCTTCAGGCTCGATATCACTGCCCCACATTCCCTCAGCACCATAGATATATCCTGCCAATCCGCCGGATAGGAAGCTCCCGTACATTCCAGAACGGCAATTAAGGTCTGCTGTTTCACTTGGGGCTTCCGGTTTGTCGTCGGGGAAGCCGGGATAGTAAGGTTCTCCATTGAGTGCAGGCAGAGCAGGCTTAGAATTATACATTTCAGTCAGATACCAATAATGGTCATGCTCTCTCCAGTTGCCCAATTGATGGAATGTGAGCCATTTTGCTTCATCAACATTGCCAAAATTGGCAAGGGTGGAGGGTCCTGCATTGGTTCCCAGAAGGGTGCCAAAAGGTGGATAGCCATATTTCTCAATATAAAGATTTGCGGGCTCGTTATATTCTCTGGATGGAATTGAATATCCCACATAATCCAAATGTATGGGACTTAAAAGGCAGTTATTCGCCTGATATCTGGCAAACATGTACTGCATGTACCTTTTGTAGGACATAGGCCACCCACAGTACCTTTTCCATACCTGACTTACATCGCGGCGTGCGATTTCAATAAACGCTGTAAAACCGTAGTCATTCAGATAGTCAATCTTTCTGTCCATGTACTTGAAATACTCAGGGTTAATCCTGTCAAAATCAGGCACTACATCTTCATATCCTTTAACCTTGCCAGGAAACAGGAAAGGCCTGCCACCCTCATTATGCATATTTTTTGATGGCCTGGATTCCCTTGGCGTGCCGAAAAGGTAGCCACCCTCCGGCCAGGCATTGCGTATAACGGTCTTATACTCATCGTCCATATAAAGGGTAGACGGGTACCCATCATTAGCCCATGTAGGATGGGATGCAAGCATGGCGATTCCATTATACCCCTGATTTTTCCGGTACTTGACCATATCCTTGAATCCCATATCCGGACCTACCGGTCGGACTTCCTCGTCATCATACCATTTATACCGGAATGTAGGTGTTGACCACCAGGTGTCAGCCAGAAGATAAAATGGTGTGCCATCGGTGTACTGAAAGGCATGACCATTGGAAGTAGGCTGAATAAACCCTCTTCTGCAGGGATTCTCCTTCTTTTCCTCCTCTGTCCAGTCAACGGCAGTAAAACTTCCATATTGTCCGTTCAAACCCTTGTCAAACTGATTTGAACCACTGATCCAGTTCCATTCTCCGGAAGCAATTGCTACTATACGGATTCTGAAAACATTTTCTCCATCCCAGAATCCATATACCCTTTTCTGAAATCCAGGACCTTTCAGGTCTACCCATACCTCTACATCAGTATAAGAATTGCTATAGGTATTTTCCGCCAGGAGAGTAATCTCTTTTTTTTCCCACACATGCAGTATCTCTTTCATTCCTCAAACCTCTCTCTCTTAGTTAGTGATAATTTAATTTTTATTTGATAGGGAATCATCCCTTGATACCTGTTGTAACAATACCTTCAATGAGGTATCTCTGGCAGGTTATAAAAAATATCAGGATTGGAACAAGAGACAGGAGCGACATAGCGAATATTTGACCATACGCTGACCTGGTGGTAGCATCCATAAAGCTTCGTAATCCAAGGGATATGGTGTATTTAAGAGGATCGCTTATATAAATCAACTGACTAAAAAAGTCATTCCATGTCCAAATAAATGAAAAGATCGCCGTTGAGGCCAGAGCAGGCAGTGACAGCGGCAGAATAACCGTCGAATAAAGCATGATTGGACCACAGCCATCCACAGTAGCAGCATAATCCAGCTCTTTGGGAATACCCCGCATAAACTGGACATTCAAAAATATAAAGAATCCATGTGTCGCGAAAAACGCCGGTACGGTGAGAGGATAATACGTATCAATCCACCCCATATTGTTAAACATAATGTATCTTGGAATTAATGTTACATGGAAAGGAAGCATCATGGTAACCAGCATAACTGCAAATAATATTTTCTTAAATGTAAAGTCCATCCTTGCAAAGGCAAAAGCTGTCAATGATGATGAAGTCATATTGCCTAAAACTACAAAAAATATAATAATAAAGGAGTTTTTGAAGTACACACCAAAGTTTTGACCCGATGCACCCCGCCATCCTTTAATATAGTTTTCGAGAGTAGCAGGATTAGGCATAAGGTTCATATTTTTGAAAATATCGGTTTCAAACTTAAATGAGCTAGCCAGCATCCATAGCAGTGGATATATGGTTATAACGGATACAACTATCATTATGATTAATCTTATAGTTCTTCCAGTTCTATTTTTCCCAGAGTATTGCACAACATCACCTCATTTAACTTTCATAATGGACCCATTTCCTGGAACTCAGGAAAAGAATGGCGGTAAATATCCCGATAATCGTTAATAAAACCCAAGCCATGGCAGAGGCATAGCCCATTCTAAACTCTGAAAAGGCTAGAAAGTACAGGTATAAGCTGTAGAACAGGATAGAATCCAATGGTCCCCCGCCTCTACCCCCACCAACAATAAATGCAGGAGTAAAGGCCTGAAAAGCAGATACAATCTGCATAACTAAATTAAAGAATAAGATAGGCGTCAGCATTGGAAATGTAATATGAACAAACTGTGCCCTCTTTGTAGCCCCATCTATTTGGGCTGATTCGTAAAGTTCGTACGGAATTTGCTTCAATCCGGCAATAAAAATTATCATGGGTGATCCAAACTGCCACATTATTAGTATTATCAGGGTATATAAAGAATAACTAGGATTACTAACCCAACTGATCGCATTTTTTAAATCTACTGCACCCATCAATGATAGAACCTGATTGAATAATCCTTGAGATCCAAACAGCTGTCTCCATAATACCGATATAGCCACACTGCCTCCCAAAAGGGACGGGATATAAAAGGCTGCTCTGAATACAGGGAGTCCCGGAAGTCCCCTGTTTAACATTAAAGCTAGTACCAAAGCGGTGGAAAGTTGAAGGGGCACGCCCATTAATACATATCGAAATGTTACCGACAGGGCCTTTGCAAATCTTTTGTTATCCGTGAACATATCTACATAATTTGAGAGTCCTACCCAGGCAGGTGGTCGAAATAAGTCATGATTAGTAAATGACAGCTGAAGTGATGAAAATACCGGATACACTGTAAATACACAAAGCCCTATCAACCATGGAAGCAAAAATAAATATGCATATCTGTTCTTTTCCCATAGTTGCCGCATCTTGCTCTTATGCCTTGGAGTAATGTTTATTGGCGTTTGTGGAATTGTTTTTCCATCCATAAAATTAAACTCCTTTTTATATCCAGAAATTCTGTGATTAATTAAGAAGTAACAAAAATAGCCTTATTCTATGAAAGCACGGTAAAGCTATCGTGCTTTCATAGAATGTATTAGCTATATATTAAAATCATTACATGGTATATCGTCTATTTTTTTAATAATTTATCAGCTTCTATAAAGAAATCATTCACCACTTGGTCTATATTCTTTCTTCCATACCTTAATTCATCATACTGTCTCTCATATGCCGATACAACTGCCGTACTTCCTATTGCCCAAGGAATAGTTGGAGGTGCAGGCGGCTGGGAAGTTGTTACTGATTCAGCATGCTTAAAGAATGATAATTTTTGCGGACTTTCTTTAGCAGCCATATCCAAGAGCAATTTAGCTACATCCGGTACACCTACAAAGCCTTGATCCGCATAAAAGATTCTATTTCCTTCAATACTGCGTGGGAACCAGTTTATCAACTTTAATGTTTCGTCTGGAATTTTAGAATTTTTGGAAAGGGCAAATCCTGTCATAAGCAAAATCTCACCATATTTGTTTTTCCCATTAGGCATAACAGGGGTTCTGCCTATCACCAACTCGTTTTTCGTATATAATTGGTATATTGTCAATTGATTATCAGGAGACATCCACGCACAAACCATATTTTTCGCTTGTACAGTATCTGCCCATGGGTCTCCACCTTCCAATTCGGCGGAAACACTTGCAGGAACAATGGCACCTGCTTTACGAAGGTTATCCCATTGCACAAGCCATTCCTTTAACTGTTCTTTTGTGTATCCCAATGATTTGCCGTCTGCAGAATAGAATTCTACCCCATATTTTTGTCTAAGCCATGTTGCCAGATGCTTAAAGTCTCTTCCTGTGTCATTAGATGCCCAAACTCTTTCAGGCAGTTTCTTTTGAAGTTCCAATAAAAAATTAATATATTCATCCCAAGTAATCTCATAAGCCGGAACTTTCATCCCTGCCTTTTCAATAAGAGTTTTGTTGAACATCAATCCGTCAATACTAACCCCTATGGGAAGTGAATATAATACTCCATTCAGCTTTCCTGTAGAGAGAACCGTTTCATTAAAACCCTTGATGTCAATTTGCCCTGTCTTAACAAACTGATCAAGCGGCACATATGATCCATTTAATGAATACTCGCGAATACTATACCAGCTGACATTTGTCATATCCGGCAAGTTGCCTCCTGCTGCCTGGGTAGCTTTTTTAATCCAGTAATCGTTCCATGCCGTGTAATCTTTTGATAAGGTGACATGTGGATTTTCTTTTTGATAAAGGTCAAATACTCTGTCATACAGCTTAAATCTTGCCTCTCCTCCCCATGCGGCCATCCTTATTGTCACAGGCTTTTTAGCCTCTTCTTTAGTCTCCGGTTTTTTTTCTTCTGTCTTCGCTGCCGTCTGCGCTGTGTTTTGTGCCGGAGCTGCCGGTTTCGTTTGTGAACAAGCAGTAAATACAAGTGCGAGTACCAGGATCATACACAAAACAACCCTTTTTTTCATCACAATAAAAACCTCCTTATTTAAACATTTATTACTGAAAGAGACATAATTCGAACACCACTTCTCCGTTCGTCGAATTTATCCCTCTTCAGACATACACAGATGACCTTGAGAAGCATACTTTATAACCTTTATGTAGCAGTAAAATCATCAAGGGATAAGGATGACCCTTCCAGCAGTAGAATGACTTAGCTTTATCGCTTTTTCATAATCTTTGAGGGGAAGTCTTTCACCTATATATTCTTCGAGATTTAATCTTTTTGTCTCCAAAATAGCATTAAGCATTTCCCAGGTATCAAAAATTCTTCTACCGAAAATACCGGTAAGCACAAGCTCTTTATATACTACCCCAAGCATATAGTTATTAAAGGTAAGAGGATAATCGATCATTCCCACAAATACTATTTTTCCTGCGGGTTTCATTATTTTTACAACATTATTTATTACACCTTCATTTCCGGTCAGCTCTACGGCAACATCCACTCCAAGACCGTGGGTTTTCTCCATAATGATCTGCACCATGTCCTCTGTCTTATTGTTAATGCAAAAATCTGCTCCCAGCTTTAAAGCCTTATCAAGCTTGAATTGTGATGTGCTTACAGCAAATATCCAGGTTGCTCCAAGAAATCTTGCCAGCTCTACGGCCATCAAACCTATAGTTCCACAACCGAGTATTGCTACAGACTTTCCACTTACACCGGCTTTGCTCAAAGCATGCAGTGCTGTTGCGAGCGGCTCCATAATAGCTCCATGTTCAACCGGAATACTATTATCTATTTTAATGGCGCATAAAGCAGGCAATTTGATATATTCCGCAAATGCGCCATCAGTACTTCTTCCCAACACCCCCATACCATTGTTGCATATATGTGGATTACCTGTCTTACAACAGTTGCACTGGCCGCAAGGAATATGTGTTTCTCCTGCAATATGGTCACCTACATTTATACCTTTAACCTTGCCTCCTGTTTCCACCACCTCGCCTAAAAACTCATGTCCCATAATTTTGGGCAGAGGCAGCTTCAGATTCTGGACGACCGGAGTCCATTCATATACATCAACATCAGATTTACATAGAGCTGACGCTTTCACCTTGACCAGCACTTCATCATCCTTTATCATAGGGATATCAACTTGTAAATATTGTGCCCCAGCTCCAGGAACGGTTTTAACCAAAGCATTCATACTACTTCCTCCTACCCTTGTCATGCTAACTTATCCCTAGGTTGCTTTTCATATTTCCTATGTGATCGACAATTATGCTTTCAGCATGGCTTTTATCTTTTTCAATAATGCACTTGAGCATTTTCTTATGATCTTCCAAGGCCTTTTCATGCTTTGTTCTAGGCAATCCTTGAAGTTCCATGGAACGAGCAATGCTCAAAAGGCTTTCAATCTCACCTATAAACTTTATTAATTTTTTATTGGCCGTGATACTAACAATCTGCATATGGAACATGCTATCAAGTTTATTACATTTCTTATATTTCTCATGCTTTAATTCTAATTCAAATTCACTAATTAGCTGTTCTAATGTTTTTGCCTGCTCATCATCTATGCAATCTATACATTTTTTTAATGCAAGTACCTCAAGAACTTCTCTTACGTCAAGAATTTCCTTAATTTGATCTTTTGTGAGTTCCAGGCAAAAAACCCCCTTTCTGGGTATTTTATTAACATACCCTTCAGATGCCAGCTCATTGATAGCCTCTCTAACCGGAGTCCGGCTCATGGAAATTTCGTTTGCAAGCCGATCCTCCCAGATACGGCTTCCAGGCTTAATTTCCAGGCCTAATATCTTATTCTTTATAATTTTATATGCATTTTCTTTCAGAACATAGTGCTGCATAGTATCACGTCCCCAAGTAAATAATAAACAGGCTAAAACTCAGGTATCTATTTATCTTCCTCGCCCCTGGCAAGTTTAACATGTGAATCCGCCATCTCATAACCAGCTGCCTGCGCACATGCGGTATTAAGGTCGAGGGCTGTTACCGCAGCTGCTGCTATTTCTGCCAGGCGAAGCACATTACTGTTATCATCAACACTCTTTCCAAAGCCGCCGCAACCTATTAAATTTAATGCTTCTTTGGCTGTTCCAAACATTGTACCTCCGCCAATTGTGGCAAGTTCCATACAGGGAAGAGAAACCATAAAGTGCAGTCCTCCTTCAACTGCATCAGCTTGGACAAAGCAGCTAGAGGATGAGATGACATGTGCCAGATCCTGCCCTGTTGCTGAATAAAAAGCCGCAACAGTGTTGGCAGCATTTACATTGAAACCTGAAATTGTTCCGCTTAGGGCAGAACCAAGATAACACTTGTGAAAAACAACTTTCTCAACCTTTTTACTGGTAGTACCTGCTTTGAACACCTTTACAAGCACTTCCTCTGGAACGAAGACCTCAGTTTGTATTGACTTTCCTCTACCATTTAATACGTTTATATGTGCAGCTTTCTTATCGGTGCATAGGTTGCTGCTTATTGTGATCAACTTCCAACCATTCAATCTTGCAAGAAGAGCTTTAGTTATATCTGCCGATGCTTTTGTTACCCCATTCATTCCCATGGCATCCCCCGTCTTGAATGTCATTCTAAGGAGTACCTTGGTCCCAAGTTGATATGGATCTATATATTCAAGTCTTACAAAAGGGTCTTTGACTACCATACCCAGGTCTTTTAGCAGTTCGTGATCTGTCTTCATCTGCTCGCAAAGGTTTCTAGCTTCATAAATATCAGGGGCTTCAATCATAGGAGCTCTGGACATTCCGTCGTAATGAACCAGCGTTTTTAAGCCCCCAGACATGTTTATAGCCTTAATTCCCCTTTGTACACCTGCAACCAGGGCTGCTTCATTAGTGGCGAGAGGTATATACACGTTATCATTCACGTATTGTCCTTTCACAAGCATCGGGCCAGCTATACCCATAGGTATTAATGCTGCTCCAACTTTCATTTCTATTCCAGAAAGTATCTTTTCACCGCCAATCAGGCTGCAATTATCTATCTGGCTGCTTTTTATAAAGCTTAGAGAAATCCCGCTTTTTTCCTCAATATCCTCACAGCGGATAATAGATGCATCTCGGCAGGCATCCCTCAATTTTAAAGTATCAGAACCATATATTTCTTTAAATACCACGCCTTCCAAATCCTGATTTTTTATCTTTCCATTGATAAATTGATCTTTGATAGATTTTAACTTTTCATTCATAATTAATCAGAACTCCATTTCTATATATGACATAATGTGCATAGACTTTTTGCAAAACTACCGCAATCTTTAATCTTTTCAATATCTATCCCGGTAGAAATCCCCATTCTCTCAAACATCTCAACCATTATCTCGGTTGCAGTATTTCCAGTGGCACCAGGAGCGTATGGACAGCCGCCAAGGCCTCCTGCAGCACCATCAAAAATTGTAATTCCTGCCTGGAGTGATGCCAGGTTATTCGCAAGCTCCATACCGTTAAACCTGTGATAATGTACTGCAAGAGAAGATTTTTTCAATTTGCTCCGAACTAATTTGGGAATACTATATGCTGACATGGGATTGGCCATACCCGTTGTGTCTCCCAGTGATATCTCATAGGAACCGTAGGATTCAAGAGCAGCACCGATATCAGCTACTTTTTCAGGATCTATGTACCCCTCTATCGGACATCCGAAGGAAGTAGCTATATATGATCTTACTTTCACACCAAAGGTGGCAGCCTTTTTGTTTATCTCTTCAATTTCTCTAAGGGACTCATCAACACTCATGTTTATGTTCTTCTTATTATGACTTTCACTGGAACTCATTATTGTAACAACTTCTTTAAGCCCTGCATCTATCGCTAGTTCCAGGCCTCTGATGTTTGGTATCAGCGCATTGTAAACAACGCCTTCTTTTTTATTAATCCTACTAAAAACCTCTTTTGCATCTTTCATCTGAGGAACCCACTTCGGATGTACAAATGAGGTTACTTCAATTCTCCGGCATCCGGCGTCTGTAAGCTTATTAATAAACTCTATTTTTTTATCTGTAGGTATGAATTCAGATTCGTTTTGAAGGCCGTCTCTTGGTCCCACTTCAAATATCGTTACGTTTTTAGGCAAATCCTCAGCATTCATATTTTACCTTCCTTTAGTTTTGATTACATTCCGTTTCCAGAACCCCATATACCACCTGGATATCCATCCATGTCTATTTAGTCTGTTTTTCCTCCCTTAAGTGCTTATCTCATATTAGTAGGAAAATAAGTTCACTTGCCTATTTTTTCAGTAAATACTGCAATGTTTTTTTCATTCTTAACTCGCTCAATATTTACACCAAGTACTTCTGCAAGAGTTATCTCTGTTAAATAGAGGACTGTCGTTTCTTCCTCAAGATGTCCTGTATAAACCTGTTCCAAATCAGAAATGACCATATGAAAATGAGGCTGACCGTCCACAACTACACCTTGCAGAGATGCAAGCTCCATAGGTTTTTCTATTGTGATATATTCATCCACTGGAGAGTCTTCAATGCCGGTAACACGATGAAATACTACTTTCTGAAGTGAACCTATTGCTCCAAGTATGATAGCATCCTTTATGCCCACCTCCTTAAGCTGCTCTTTTATTGACTCAAGCAGTTTTTCTCCTCTTTCAAGATTCAAAACTACAATCCTACCAAAACCTTGCCCAATAAATCTACGCATAACAAAAAAACCTCCTAAAAAATCGAATAAGTAAAAATAATTTGTTTTAGGAAAATATAAGCAGACTGATGATATTAAAAGAATCTTATGCAATCAATATATTTTATTTTTGTAATGCTTATAAACATAAGCATTATTAAAAGCATTCTCGATAAAAAATTAGAATTAATATCAAGAAATATTACAATAGACTTAGATAAATTATTTGTTCTTTTTCAAAGAGTATGTGTTACATGTTACATGTTATATGATTTATATTAAGTTATCAAAGGCCATCATTTACAGGTATTTGAGACTGTTTTCATTTCTATCTGCATAGTAATGTTCGCGTTTGTACAAAACTCAAGCAGTTAAGTTTAAAAAATCTACTCGTATAATTCTAAAAACATATCATCAGGGTATATTACGTAAGAGTCAGGATTTGTGGGGGGAGAAAAGATAGAGGCTGTAATAAGTGTTTCACCTCCAGTATTCATTACTTGATGTTTTGAATTAGAGTGAAAAATGACTGCATCTCCTTTTTGGAAGGGTACAATTTCACCATCTATCCAAGCCTTACCTTGCCCTTGTAGTATTAAAATTACTTCTTCAGTATCTTTGTGGCTATGGAGGGGACGGACTACGGATCGAGGAGGACAATTCATGATAGCAATTGAGAGCTTCTCAATACCTGTAAGCTCTGGAGTTACAATCCAACTAAGGTCTCTGCCCGGTAAATGCAGCGTTTCTACCTCTACTGGGTTGATGACTTTCTTTCTCATATTGAGCACCTCCAATAACAATATTAACTTTTATAAAATATATTATATACTTTATAAATTATTACTTAAATTTAATAATTGGTGCCTGAATCGAATCATGGACACACGAATTTCCAGAAGGATAGATAGTATTTTAGTATATATTAAAATTAAGCATAAAGTAAGGGTACTCCATTTCGGAATACCCTTTTTTAAACTTGGTAGGTAACCGGAATGTTCTTTTTGCTGTCCCATCCTGTCCGGTATCCATCCTGAGGTGACGTCCATTCTATCTTTTAGAATCCATCAAATATAACCTCTAAAAGTGTTTCACTATTTTCGTTAACTATCGTGGCTGATACAACTTTAAATTTAGTAAATTCAATTTTAAAGAATTCCTCAGTAGTCCCATCACCTGTTCTACTAGCTCCGAATATCTTAATTGTACCTTTATCGATTGTTTTACCAGTTGCAGCATGCTTCAAAAACTATTGCATTGCTTGAAAAGGATAATCTGTATATACAAAAAACAAATGCTAAAACAGCAGTTTATCGTTTCCATTCACTTTTCCGTAGTGCATTGAATTCTGCTTTAACCGACCACTTTTCTCAAATTGAAATCAATGAAATGAATCTAAATGCAGCAAATCATTATTTGAAACACAGGGATTATAATTCTGCAACCAGATATTTTATTGCTGCAGGAGGCAATCAAAATTGCAGCCACTTATGGCATTCAATTTATGGATGTAGGAGATACTGATGGAGTGACCTCCATAATACAGGAATTTCCCGATGAATTGGTGCAAAGCAACCATTATCTTTTATTTTTACGCGGTGCATCACTTATGAGTGCCGAGTCCGCTCAGAGCTTTTCCTGTTTGTACAGAGCTTTAATAAGTTTCTGCAAAAGCAGGGATTGTAATTTGCAGATAAAGACTCTGGGCCTAATGATAGCAATATGTTATCAAAAAAATGATCTTAAGCAAATACAGAGCGCCATTGTATTGATACCTAAATTCAAAGCAGCTGCAATGAGTAAATATGCCCGTATAACTCTGCTTCTGAGTGCATTTATGAAAGTGGTATGGGATGACAAACTGAAATTGGGAAGCATTTTGTATAGAGTAATAGAGCATATCAGCTTTTTTGAACTATTATGGGATTATACCTTTAAAATGGCAAAAGGCATATTATTGTACAGAAGTGGAGATCTTAAAGCCGCAGAAAAAATTGTTCTCCAGATACTGAATCATCAGACCGCTCTTACAAATGATCTCTGGAGATCAATCGGACTTGCCGCGTGCCATTCTATTACCTACCTTATGAGGGATATTGCAGGTTCTCAAAAGATTGCTGCCGAGCTGGCATCCATACGAGAAAAATATAACTCAGACTATGCAAAAGGCTACGCACTAAGACTTGTCTCATATAATAAATATCAAACCCGCGATATAAAAGGAGCAGTGTCAAATATGGACGAGTCATCAAATATATTCGCAAGAAACGGGAATCCCATAATGGCTTGTGTCGAACGTATTACAAAGCATATGTGGGAAGCTGAATACTCCTCTGCAGTACCTTTAGCCGAAAAAGCCCTTAAAGATTTAAATGAACTAGTTTCATTAAAGCCCGGACAAGGTTTTTTGGAATCCTGCCAGGCAGTTGTATCCTCTGTTTTAATAGAGGCAAATAATTTTATTGAATCTGAAAAGCTGCTTTTGCAGTCATACAAAACTTCTAAAGATAAAAATGCTCTCCAGAGCATGAGTGGAGCCGCGATGCATTTGGATGACTTATATTTCAGGATAAATGACGTAAAACTTGAAAAAAAATATCTTATCATCTGGGGAAATACTGCTTCTTAAAACGATTACGTATATTTCAGGGAAATGAATTATCCTGTTCTGGTAAGAGTATGTGCGCGTTGCATCAGAGAAAAAATAAATCCCGGTCACATGCAAAAAATCATAAGCGCCTATTTTGGCGCCGATGCAGCAGCATTCATTCTTCAAAACCATGCTCAGGCTGCAGTTGACCCGAAAGCATTTATTTTGGATCATTCATTATTGCTGCAAAAGAAAAAGCTGATTAGTATAAAACTGTTCGGAAGTTTCAAGATGATTGTAGATAGTACCGAATTAGGTGAGAATGAATGGAAAACACGCAAGATATGCGGAATACTGAAATATATACTTGCAAATCCGGATAAGACCGTTTCAAGAGAAACTCTATCAACATTATTCTGGCCGGAATCGGATTCCAAGGCTGCTTTTACATCTTGATGAAATCAAGGCTCTTCTTGGACAACTGATAGAAATTTATACCGGTGACTTTCTTGCGGATGATTTGTATGATGATTGGATCGCACTGTCACGTGAGCATTTCAGGTCAATGTTTATAGAAGCATCCTTCAACCTCGCAAAGATATTCATATCCGATAATGACTTGGAACAGACAGAAACATTGCTGTTACGCCATATGAAAATCGATCCCTATGACGAAAAAGCCTGTTCCATGCTTATACACTTGTACAACAAAACCGGCAGAAAGAATCAGGCAGGTTCGTTACGCCGGCAGTTTACGAAACGGTTTGAAGCTGAAATGGGAGTAAAACCGGACCTGAAATATTCTTAAGGGTATACTGATTTGGAGGACATAACATGTTCCAGAATTTTTTAAGGCTCAAGCATCTAGACATAGCTTGAGCCTTTTTGCCGCCAATCTTCAGATAATTCACTACTCATTATGTTCATTATATTATACTTTAAGAAAATCAATAACTTTAGCTAAATCATAAAATTTTCCAAATAGCAGTTTCTCAATAAAATAATATCTTTCTGTGATATAATGAAAAGATATTTAATTTGAAAGGTTAAATTTACAATATTATGCATACAGCTCGAAAATATGAAATAGATATGTGCAATGGCCCTCTTCTTTCCAATATAGTACTGTTTTCCATTCCCCTGATACTGACAGGAATTTTACAGCTTCTCTACAATGCAGTAAACATTGTAGTCGTTGGGCGATTTGTAGGAAGCTATGCGCTTGCTGCTGTCGGTTCCACCTCTGCTCTGATTAACCTGCTTACTAACCTGTTTATCGGGTTGTCCACAGGTGCCAGTGTTGTAATGGCAAAGTATTGCGGCGCAGGCCAGCAAAATGACGCAAGTGAAACAGTTCATACCGCTATTGCAATAAGCACTATAAGCGGCATTATCCTAACCATATTCGGGGTATTGATGGCAAAACCACTGCTGCAAGCAATGGGCACACCGGATGACGTTTTGGAACATGCGGTGCTTTACATGAGAATTTTCTTTCTCGGTATGCCTGCGTCTATGATTTTCAATTTCAGCAGCGCTATTTTGCGTGCAGTCGGCGACACGCGCCGTCCTCTTTACTATTTATCTATTTCCGGCATTGTTAATGTTGCTCTCAATTTGATGTTTGTGCTTGTATTTCACATGGACATTGCTGGTGTGGCAGTAGCAACAGTGATTTCACAATACGTATCGGTAATATTGATACTGATTTGCCTGGTCCACTCCGATGGATGCATCCAGTTGCAGTGGCGGAAGATTCGCTTCTATAAGGATAAGCTTGTTGACATTATCAAAATTGGCCTTCCTGCAGGAGTGCAAGGCACCATATTTTCCATCTCAAATGTACTAATTCAGTCATCTGTTAACAGCTTTGGGTCTGCAGTGGTGGCTGGCAACAGCGCCGCTATGAATATTGAAGGCTTTGTTTTCATCTCAATGAATGCACTCTATCAAGCTGCACTAAACTTTACCGGGCAAAACATTGGGGCGAGGAAATATGACCGTATTGGGCGTATTCTGGGTGTGTGTTTAATTTCAGTCACCACTGTAGGTATTATATTTGGTGGATTAAGCTATCTGTTCGCAAGCAACCTGCTTGGCATCTATACTGTAGATCAAGATGTAATAGCCACCGGCATAATACGAATGGGCTATGTATGTGCACCGAATTTCATAGGCGGAGTCATGGATGTTTTGGTAGGCAGTTTAAGGGGCATGGGGTATTCCGTATTACCTATGCTGGCTTCTATAGTCGGCGTGTGTGGAATTCGTATCACATGGATCCTTACTCTGTTTGCCATTAATCACACGCTGGAAACATTATATCTTTCCTACCCTATATCATGGGCAATTACAGCCTGTGTTCATTTTATATGTTTTGTGTTAATCAGGCGGAAATTTACCCTCAAAGAGATTAAGCAGAGTGAGAGCATTTGTTAGGTTTTATTTGTTTGAAAAATATAAGTAATGTCTACTGAACAAATGCCAAAAACTTTGGAGGCATGGCTAAATAGCCGTTATCTATTCTGCCAACTGTGAGAAAGTTGATATACAACAATTGGCATAACAATGGATTTATATACTCATACTGAATGTTGGAAGAAACTGCACATTCAAAAATTGTTAAGCAAAATTTAAGCTGTACTAAAGATATAACAAGGATTGTAAACACTGATATTTATAAATCATATTCAAAAGACCGTAAAGGTGACAAAAAAAGAGTGGAGCTTATTGTTGGCGAATTGGCTTCTAATACGGGCATGAATGAAAGGGATATAAAGAGAAGAATATATAATTATTATATCAGCAATGTACTTAGCAAACCCGAACTCATGCAACTAATTGGTCCTGTCATACCTAAGTAAATTTTTCAATGTTAAAAATATGTTAAAAAAAATAGTGTGTACGCATAGAAAAGGGGCTTCAATTATAAAAATTGAAACCCTTTGAGTTTGGCCAGACTGTCCGAAAAGTGGAATAAGATAAATCCGGAGGGGATAGGGCATAATATAAAGTATCAAGTTAATGAATGGGTGATATCGTGCATGAAATACATAGAAGGACAGGACAGATCTCAGATTACTTTATTTCCCGATTGTATTGAAGACTATATAGGAGAAGACAATCCAGTACGGGTGATCGATGCATTTGTGGAAAGACTTGATCTTGTAGCTGCCGGTTTTTCCCGTACCGCTCCCAAAGAAACAGGGAGACCTCCCTATGATCCTAAAGACCTGCTCAAGCTATATGTATACGGCTACTCCAACAGGATGCGTTCCAGCCGGAAACTGATGGTAGAATGTACAAGGAATGTGGAACTGTTCTACCTTCTACGAAAACTTACTCCTGACTTCAGAACCATCGCAGACTTCCGGAAAGACAATACAAAGGCCTTGAGAAATGTCTTCCGTGCCTTTGTAAAGCTGTGCATGAAGTTGGGGTTATATCAGAAGGAGCTTTTGGCCATCGATGGTTCCAAATTCAGGGCGATAAACAGCAAGGATAATACCTATAACGCTGAAATCCTGGAAAAGAAGCTTAAAAGGATTGACGATCACATCAAAGAATATCTCTCCCAGATGGATGAAGCAGACAAGGCAGAGCAGGATGCTCTGACACCGGAGCAAGTGAAGACCGCCATACAGGAACTGACACTGAGGAAGGAAAAATACCAGGAGTATTTGAAACAACTACTGGAAAGCGGAGAAACACAGCTGCTGACTACAGACCCTGAAGCCCGCCGTATGCACAGCAAGGATGGATTCCATTGCTGCTACAATGTTCAGACAGCGGTAGACAAAGGCAGTCATCTGATAGTGGAATATGAAGTAACCAATCATAATACCGACCAGGGACTACTGAAGGAAGTAGCACAGAGTGCAAAGGAAACCCTTGAGGTTGAAACTATTGAGACTGTGGCGGATAAAGGCTATGAAAGCCGTGAGGACATTTTAAACTGTGTCATGAACGGAATAGTTTCAAATGTTGCGCTAAAGTATGATAAAGACGAAAGACTTTATACCATAGATTATGTGGAAGCTGAAATCAGCGATGAAGAAAGGAATTCTACAAAGCCGGAAGACATACAAAAATGTATAGCAGCAGGAGTGCTGCCGTCCTGCTATGAAAATACAGCTATAGAGGTAGAACTCCAGGAACAGTCATACTTAAGTTGCTTTACTCTTAATGAGGATGGAACTGTAACCTGTCCAATGGGAAAGATACTTTCAAAGCTGAAAATGCGTGGAAAGAACACCATATACGGCAGTAAGGAAGTATGCCGGCAGTGTCCTAACAAATGCACGGATTCCAAAAATCATAAAACCGTAAGTTTCGGGCTGGAAACAAAATATGTACCTGTACGTATGTATGGCAGTCCAAGTCTTAAACTTAACCCTATTCCTGAAAATATTCCCTTGAATCCATTCAATCACACATTGGACCGGAAGGATCATGCCGTAAAAAAAGTTATCCTCAGGATCAAAGAAGATATCCACAAGATAAAGGAACGAATGTGCTTGTCGGAGCATCCTTTTGGTACGGTAAAGTGGTATCACGGAGCACACTATCTGTTATGCAAGGGCAAAGAAAAGACTACAGCAGAGCTGGGGCTTAGTTTCCTTGCCTACAATATGAAAAGAGCAATCAATATGGTAGGTGTCAAGAAGTTGATTGCAGTAATGTAGGAGATATTCCTCATTATTTATCTATAAACATACAAAGAGGGCACTGAATTTGAAAGTTTTCCTTCAAATCCAGTGCCCTCTTGCCCTCTTAAAATGCCGAAAACCCTTGCGCAGCAAGGGTTTTCAGACAAATTGTGGCGGAAAGAGAGGGATTCGAACCCTCGGTCGGGTATTAGCCGACACACGATTTCCAGTCGTGCGCCTTAGACCAGCTCAGCCATCTTTCCATATAAAACTCCGGAAGCCAACCGGAATGGAACTTATCGTATTTGTACTAAAAATCTCGTGCTTTTATATTATAATTAAACTTGAACGGTATGTCAACCATATAATATTCCATATTAATTCCTCATAATTCCAAACTCAAAACAGGCTTTACCAGGCCTGTAACCACACGGTCGATTCCGTTCAGATCCTTGTTTATACTTATGCCGCAAAAATTCGTTTCCATAAGCTTGCTGACAGCAGCTGCCTGGTCATAGCCCACTTCAAGGGCCAGCATTCCATCCGGCTTTAAGAATTCTGCTGCTCCCCCAATAATCCTCCTGTAGAAATCAAGACCGTCATCCCCTCCGTCGAGGGCATTGACCGGCTCATGATCCTTTACCTCCCTTTGCAGAGTATCTATCTGGTCACTGGGGATATATGGGGGATTTGATACAATCACATCGAACGAGCCGCGATAGCTGTCCAATCCTGAATAAATATCGCTCTCCAAAAAGCTTATCCTGTCTGCAACATTATTTTTTACCGCATTTTTCATTGCGGTCTGCAAAGCCTTCTCTGATATGTCTGCTGCCGTTACACAGGAATACTTGATATAATGTGCAAGACTCACGGCTATACAGCCTGAACCGGTCCCTATATCAAGAATCCTGACGCAACCTCCTCCATCCGGCGCACATTCATCCATCCTTCGAGTTTTTATGACATATGAAATGACGGCTTCCACCAGCGTCTCGGTATCCTGCCTTGGAATAAGAACGGAAGGATTTACCTCGAAGGCAAGCGACATGAACTCCTGAAAACCGGTAATATACTGCAGGGGCTTCCCTTTTGCCCTCAAATTTACCAGCTCTCCAAACATCTGCTCCTCGGTGCTGTTCAATTCATACTCACCATGAGCATATATGAAGGACCTGTCGCAATTCTTCACAAAGCAAAGTATAGCCCCGGCTTCAACAGCCGGGGCTTCTATTCCCGATTCTCCCAGAGTCCTGCAGCCTTCCTGCAGCGCTTCCCTAACAATCATTTCATCACCGCCGGCTCTACCATTTATCGGCATCTTTATTTTCAGTCAAAACGTTCTTTAAAGCCTCAATCGCGACCTCAATCTGGCTGTCATCCGGCTCCTGCGTTGTAAACCTCTGCAGTGCAAGACCCGGGACATTTACCCATCCCATTATCTTTAGTTCGCTTCGACCCGCATATTTGATAACCTCATAGGACAACCCGGCTACCAGAGGTATCAGAACAAGTCTTGACAGAATATTTATGAGTATATTATGCCATCCGATCAGGGAAAATACCAGAATACTGACAATCATAACGACAAACAGGAATGCCGTACCGCAGCGGGGGTGCCTGGTAGTATATTTGCGCACATTCTCGACAGTCAGCTCTTCCTCATGTTCGTAGCAATGTATGGTCTTGTGTTCTGCACCGTGGTATTGAAAAACCCTCTGTACATCCTTCAGCTTGGATATCATGACTATATAGCCGAAAAACAGCCCTATTCTTATAACTCCCTCAAAGAGGTTATATAATATCAACCCTGAGGCTGTATTCTTATTAAATCTTAAGAACCCTGCCAGCAGGTTCGGCAGGAGAATAAAAAGTCCTATTCCCATTGCCAGTGCAAAAATCACCGAGAAATATATCACTGCAT
>CALMWN010000432.1 GCA_937873555.1 uncultured Clostridia bacterium | reverse complement strand
ACACTATCCTCTTCGTCGGCAGCGTCAGATGTGTATAAGAGACAGCTATAATAGATTACTATGCTGACCTTTTCAAGAAGATATGCGACGACCCTGACTTCAAGAAATCCATGGCTGATATGCTGCAGCCAATAAATTACCAGGGGCCTGATGATTTCGCCAAGTTTGCAAAGCAGGCATACGATGATTACGGCAAGCTGGTAAAAGATCTGGGATTGGCAAATAAAAAATAATTGTACCCGTTAAAATATAAAATGAACTGCAACCCCATAAGTGGACAATCAAAAAACCACTTAAGGGGTTTTCTTTTTATATTATGTTTATCAGATGTACTGCAACGGGAAATAGATTCAATATTATGTTTAAAGGTTGCAATATTTGTTTCAATGATGTAACATTTGAAATAAATAGTCGTTCTATGCTTCTGCTAATGATTATTTTCCGGGGGATGTCCTATGATAAAGATCACAGTTGTGCTTCCGTATAAAGAGATGAGAGACTTATTTCTTGAAACCTTTAAAGTACATGATGAATATATCAGCAAACAGGGAAATGAAGTTGATGAGTACACTCTTGAAACCGTGGTTGCCGCATCAGCTGAGGAAGTTAACAATCTCAAGCTTGATTCTGATGTTATAGTGGCAAGAGGCGCTACTGCTTATGGATTGAGAAGGCGCAACTACTATATACCGGTCGTTGAGATACCTGTATTTGCCCATGATCTGACCCGTGCTCTTTATGAAAGCAAGACAAAATTTGTCAACAAAAAAACCGGAGTTATCGGTTCTGCCAACATGATTATAGGTGTAGAGAACCTTTCGGATATCATGGGAATGGAAATCAATCCGTACGTTTTTACAGATAACAGTGAGATAAAACATCTTGTCGACCAGGCGGTCAAAGAGGGTGTTGAGGTTGTTATAGGAGGAATATATACTTGCGCATACGGAGAAGAGCTGGGGATTGATACGGTATTGATCAAGTCAGGTAAAGAGGCTATATGGTATGCTTTATCTGAAGCCAAAAGGGCCGCTACAATAAGCAGAAGAGAACAGGAAAAAGCACTCCGCTTTAAAACAATATTGGACTATGCCTATGAAGGTGTCATTGCAGTTGATGACAGGAACATAATATCTGTTTTTAACACTACGGCTGAGAAAACTCTGCATCTCAATGCGCAAAGGACTATAGGAAAAAAATTTGAAGATGTCATACCAAAATCACTCCAGAAGGCCATAACTCAAAAAGATGAGGAATGCTTCGGGGAAATAATCAGATATAATGACACAAACCTTGCAATCAACAAGGTACCGATAATATTGAAATCGGAAAAACTGGGGGAGGTTATCACCTTCCAGGACGTCACCCATATCCAGGAGATGGAAAGCATAATCAGAAAAAAGATATATACCAGGGGACATGTCGCCAGATATACTTTTGAAGATATCATAGGTGAAAATAAAAGCATTGTGAACACGGTGCAAATTGTCAAGAGGTTCAGCGAGGTCGGTTCAAACATCCTGCTCTACGGAGAAACCGGAACAGGCAAGGAGATTTTTGCACAGAGCATACATAACCATAGCGGGAGAAAAAAGGGGCCATTTGTAGCTGTAAATTGCGCAGCGCTGCCTGAAAGCCTGCTTGAGAGTGAACTGTTCGGATATGCCGAAGGAGCCTTTACCGGAGCAATAAAGGGCGGAAAGCCGGGACTTTTTGAACTGGCCCATACAGGGACTATTTTTCTGGATGAGATATCTGAAATATCTCACAAGCTGCAGGGACGACTGCTGAGGGTTCTGGAGGAAAAGGAAATCATGCGGCTTGGCCATGATAAGGTTATTCCTGTAGACATAAGAATAATATCTGCAACCAATAAAGACCTGAATACCCTTGTGGAAAAGGGAGACTTCAGGGAGGACCTGTACTACAGGCTGGATATACTAAAAATACATGTGCCTGCTTTAAGGGAAAGAGGCGAAGATATACTGCTGATTGCAGATCATTATACCCGGAGATTTTGCCAGAAGTTCGGCAAGGAGAATATATCATTGAGTCCCGAAGTGAAGGAAAAGTTTATGAGATACACTTGGCCGGGCAACATAAGGGAATTG
The DNA here is from genome assembly GCA_937873555.1 of uncultured Clostridia bacterium. Classification (GTDB taxonomy): domain Bacteria; phylum Bacillota; class Clostridia; order Acetivibrionales; family CALMWN01; genus CALMWN01. The sequence goes on along the minus strand of CALMWN010000432.1, from coordinate 7,755 downwards.
AGAAATGTTTGTGAACGCCTGGTAGTACTGAACCAGAGTGGTGTCGCCGGAGAAGAGGATATCGAAATGGTATTCCCGGGAAGAGGCGCTTTAAAAAGCAACATGGATGTAAAACCTGTCGATAATTCGCCGGTTATGGACAATCATTTTGAAGAGCAGGTTCAGAAATTGGAAAGGGACAGAATAACAGCGGTACTGAAAGAAGCGGGGCGAAACAAGGCTAAAGCGGCTGAAACTCTTGGAATAAGCCGTACAACCCTATGGAGGCGCATGAAGGAACTCGGCATAGTACAATGAGAGTCTGTCGATATGTAAGAACATCAATAAAGCAGCAGTCTTCAAAACCTGCTGTTTTTTTGCCTTCTGATCCATTTCATTATATCTTGACAGTTATGTGGTAAGAAATTCAATAATCTTTTTTGAAAATGAAGGAAATTGGCATGTAACTTGCTTAATTAATATATTGTCAAAATTCAATAAATATAAAAACTATATGAGGAGTGAAAGAATATGAGTAATCTAAAAAACAGGCTTAAAAATGGGGAGTCGGTCATCGGCACAATGATAACTGTATTTGACAACCCGGATATAGTCAATATGCTAAAGGTGTGCGGGTTTGATCTGTTTATAGTAGACAGCGAACATGGGTATATGGATTATGGCAAAGTTGCAAACATATTCGGAATGGCAAAGGCTGTAGGAATAGCCGGCTTGGTCAGAATACCCGAAGTAAAAAGAGAGGTTGTGTTGAAGTATATGGAAATGGGTGCAGCAGGACTTCTCCTCCCAAATACTGAAACTGCAGAACAGGCTAAAACACTTGTTGATTATGCAAAATATTATCCAATGGGGAACAGAGGAGTTTCTCTCCTCAGAGCGCATACCGGATATGAGAAAATCGACAGTTCTGTAGGATATATGAACAAAGCCAACGATGAAACAATTCTTATGATACAGATAGAGTCACCAAAAGGTGTGGAAAATGTTGAAAAGATATTGGATGTGGAAGGAATAGATGCAGCATTCATAGGACCCAACGATTTATCACAGAGTATGGGAATCATGGGTCAAACCGATAATCCGCTGTTTGTCCAGGCTGTTGAAAGGGTTATTAATGCGGCAAAAGAAAGGAAAAAGTTTTCGGGCATACATATGATGGCGACAGCTCCTTTGCAAAAATGGATCGACAAGGGTATGACGTTGAATCTCTGGGCAAATGATGTTGTCATGCTGATGAATGCGGCAAGAGAAGGTCTGGCACAGCTAAAAAAGTAGTAATTAGTATATTAGAATGTTTAGCTATAAAAAAAGGAGGTATGTAAAATGGCTTATAAGGTTTTAATTCCGCAGGATATAACTGCGGCTGGGAAAAATTATCTACTGGAAAAAGGGTATGAAATCAAAATGGGCTCAGGGATAACCACGGAAGCTATCTCAAAAGATGTTGCAGATTGTGATGCAATTCTGGTCAGGACTGCACAAATTCCTGCCGAAGTATTGAAGGCGGGAAAGAAATTGAAAGTAATCGGAAGACATGGGATAGGGGTTGACAATATTGATGTTGAGGCTGCTACGGAATTGGGGATTTATGTTACATATGCCCCACTTTCCAATGCAAACTCGGTTGCAGAACATGTCATCGGGTTTATAGTAGCTCTGGCCAGGAATATGGTAAGAGTCGACAGGGAATTCAGGAGTGGTGATTTTGAAATAAGAAACCGGGTTAAAGGTACGGACCTGGAAGGAAAAGTTTTGGGACTGATCGGTCTCGGCAGGATTGGTACCATGGTGGCCAGGAAGGCGGCATTGGGCCTTGGTATGAAAGTAATAGGTTACGATCCGTATGTAAAGAAGGATCAGTCAGCCAAGGAAATCGAAGTTATGGACAAATGGGATTCAGTTTTCCAGAACAGTGATTTTATCAGCCTGCATATGCCTGCAACCAAGGAAACCAAAGGAAGTGTAGGTAAGAAGGAATTTGAAATGATGAAGCCCCAGGCTTACTTCATCAACGCAGCCAGGGGTGAGGTTGTAAATGAAGCTGAACTGATTGAAGTACTTCAACAAAAGAAAATAGCCGGAGCTGCTCTGGATGTATTCGAGAAGGAACCACCTGAAAAGGATAATCCATTGTTTAAGCTGGATAATGTGATTGTAACACCGCACAATGCAGCACTCACCCAAGAGTCCATGGACAGGATGGGACTTCATGCTGCCATCGGGATAGATGAAGTGTTATCAGGCAAGAAGCCAAGCTGGCCGGTGAATACTCCAAAGATTTGATTATTTAAAGTGTAAGAGGAGAATCAGGAGTATCTGAAGGAATAAAATATTTCACAAATTATCGGGGCATTCCTTATTATAAGGACCTCTTCCTTAAAAAAGGAATGCCTCACTTCATAATTACGGATATTTTATTTTCATGGGGGGAATTGGTGAATGGGAAGTGTATTGGATTTCACCATCAGAACAATTCAAATTTTGTTGTTGAATTTAGTGCTTTCAGGAGATAATATCGGTGTCATTGCACTGGCAACCAGAAATCTGCCGAAGGAGTTTGCCAGAAAGGCCAGCATGATAGGTATTTCAGTAGCAATCATACTTAGGATCATATTTGCCTGCATGGTTGTTTGGATTCTGGAAATCCAATGGCTTCCTATAAAGCTTGTAGGAGGGCTCCTTCTGGTTAAAATCACCTGGGATTTTATAAAGCCTCAGGAAGAGGAGCAGCATGTCAACGTGAAACAGTCGGACAAGTTCATGGTCGCAGTTGTCAGCATCATAATAGCGGATTTGACAATGAGCCTGGATAATGTTCTGGCGATTGCATCGGCGGCAAAGGACAACATGATACTCATGGTTTTCGGATTGCTTCTTAGCATACCGGTATTGTTCTTCGGCAGTCAGTTTGTAGTGGAATTGATGAAAAAATACCTCATTGTCGTGTATATCGGTGGAGCGATACTCGCCCATACGGCATTCAACATGATAATGGAAGACAGTTTTGTTGCAAAGTATTCTTCTCATGCGCTTTCACTTATACTACCGCTTGCTGCGGGAGTTTCAGTCATACTATACGGCATATATGAAATCAGGAGATCGGACAAGCCTGAGGGAGCCGAAATAATGGAAGCTGCAGCAGCTGCGGAGGAAAACAGGGAACTGTAAATAGTGGCATATGCAGGAAGCAAGGGAATGGTTCTCTTGCTTCTTTTTTTTATGGAATGATATATAAAAAATAGGAAGTGATAAGTAAAGAGAAGTAAGTAAAATGAAGACATGTGACCGGTGCCTTATGGGAAACCATGTACAATTCGTTATACCTAGTAAAAAGTATGGACTTTCTTTGCATTGACAAAAGAATTTAATAGGAGTAAAATATTTATATACCCCAGTGGGGTATATAAATATTTTGATATGGTATATATGAATTCAAAAGGAGGAATTTGAGTGTTGAGTTTTGTCAGCAAAAATCTTACCAAGCTTATATTTTCAGTTATGCTTCTTGGGCTACTGAACAGTTATTTTTTCGGAGGGATGCCTTTTAACATTGCCATTTGTGCCAGCGCCTCATTTTTAATGATTTATCCGATGTTTATAAACCTTAAAATAACTGATATTGTTGAAATCAAGAATTATAAGGCAGCGGTATTATTAAGCCTGCTTATAAATTTCATACTGTCCCCTGCGATTGCATATATTCTTGGAAAGTTGCTCCTAAGTGACCAGCCCTATATGGCACTGGGACTCATATTGATTTCTCTTATCCCTACAAGCGGCATGACTGCAACATGGACGGAGCTGTCAAATGGTAATTTGAAGGTTGCCCTGTCCATAATAGCCACAAGCCTTGTAGTTGTTATAGTGACACTTCCCATGGTCCTGCCTTTGATGGCAGGGAACCTGCTGTCGGCAGGACCAATTTTTATCCTACAGCGTATTTTGCTTGTGATTGTAATTCCTCTGATTTTGGGCGATATCACCCGCAGGATAATAATTGCCAAGAAGGGCCAGGCATTTTATAAGAGTAAAAAGCCTCTATTCTCCGGACTGAGTTCTACAGGTCTACTTTTCGTGCTGTTTTTGATTATGTCTCTGGATGCAAACAAGCTTCTCATCAGTAATCCTGTATTGGTCCTAAAAGGTATCGTGCCTCTATTGATTTACTATGTTCTGATGTTTGGCAGCAGCACTTTGATTGCCAATGTTTTTGGCTATCCTGTAAGAACAGCGATAGTATTTGGTACATCGGTGCGATATCTGGCTCTTGCTCTGGGAATAGCGGTTCCTTTGCTAGGCAGCGGTACAAACAGCAGTATGGTAGTATTTTTGATAGCATTAGCATTTTTTGTTCAGGTGCCGTTTTCATCTATTTATTCTAAATTTGTTACCCGCAACTCCCAAAGTGCTTAGAGGTGCGGGAAAATAAAATCATATAATGAATAAATATTTAGGACAATGGGCTGAAAAATACCCCGAAACTTTAAGGCAGATTGCTCTGGAGGGACATGACATTGCAAACACGGGTACTCGCATCTAAGGATGCATAATATTCCTAAATACCATATAATATCATTTAGCACAATAGATTAATTTAGTAGATAGTTATTTCCATTGCTAAAAGAGAATGATATAATTTGAATAAAAGTTATATAATGCATGAAATTCCAAATAATCCAAGACAGAACTGTTCATTCGTTGATTTGATGTTCATACCAAATGCCAAGTGACGCAATTGTATGTCTATTTTACTATGGTAAGATCAGAAAGGACAAGTACTATGAGCATAGGCCTAAAAGAAAATGTTTACAAGAATTTGTTAGACACTTTGAATGCCGGAGAAAAGGCAGTTATTGTTACAATAGCAAATAAATGGAACCGGAATGATAATTCTTTGCCGAATGCACTTTTACTTACAAGAGAGAAATTTCATAACAGTAACTTGATAAACTTTGACGAAACTTTATTGGAAAAGGCACAATATTCTCTTGAAACCGGCAATTTACAATTTGTGGAAAATCAAGACGAAGGGGTTACTATATTTGAGCCATATTTCCCGGAACCACAATTAGTTGTTTTGGGAGGTGGACACATTTCCAAGCCGTTGGCTGAATTTGCTGCGAAGGTTGGCTTCCGGGTCACTGTTGCGGATGACAGACCTTCTTTTGCGAATGTAGGGAGATTCCCACACGCGGAAAAAGTGATTTGTGAAAGTTTTGAAAACTGCTTCAAACTATTAAGTATAAGTGCTTCATCCTTTGTTGTGATCATAACGAGAGGTCATAAACATGATATGTTTTGTTTAAGGGAGACTCTGAAATATGATACTGCCTATGTAGGGATGATCGGTTCAAAACGTCGAATAAATATTGTAATGGATCAGTTATCCGATGAAGGTTATACTGAGGAACAATTAAAAAATGTGAATGCACCGATCGGATTGGAGATTGATGCAGTGACTCCTGAAGAAATTGCTGTTTCTATTCTAGCGCAGTTAATAAGCTTTAGAAGAAAAAAGAAAACAATGCCAAATGAACACTCCACCAAAGTGAATTGGCCTGAACTTGACAGGGTTGTAATTAATGAGTTAGCAAAAGGAAAGAAGGAGCAGAAGGCAATTGTAACTGTAATCTCAACAAAAGGATCGGTTCCAAGAAAAGCGGGAGCCAAAATGATTGTTTTCCCGGATGGAAGAACGTTGGGAAGTATAGGTGGTGGATGCAGTGAAGGAGAAGTAATTCATATTGCCCGGGACATTATTCGAAGTGGGGGATATGCTGTTCAAACGTTGGATATGACAGGCTATGTAGCCGAGGAAGAAGGTATGGTCTGCGGTGGAATTATGGAAGTTTTGATAGAGTTTAGTGATCTGTAAATATCTTCTTTAAAGAGGGCTTTATGACGTAATAAATTAGTCCGTCAACTTCTAGAGACGGACTTAACCAAGAATCTGAGACGACGAAGGAAAGCAACGCTATTCACCTTTCCAGTTTTCCAGCATACTTCGAGCACTACACTCGATATGTTCGCGCATGACCTTGGAGGCTTCTTCCGGATCGTGTTTTTTTAAGGCATTGATAATCTTTCTATGGCGGCTGGCAATTTCATAAGAACTCATGGATGTGAATGTTCCCGTGGTGTGTGACCAGCTTGCAAACCTCATGCTTTTTGACAATCGCATAATCAGTTTGTGTTCCGATATAGTGATAACTTTCTCATGAAACAGATTGTTAATCTCTGCCCGCTTGAGTATATCTCCTGCTTCAGCAGCTTTAATCATTTCATTTACTAGTCCTTCCAGTTCAACGATCTGCTCAGGTATAATCTTCTCTGCTGCAATCCCGGCAGCAAGAGACTCAAGAGCCGCCCGAACGGTAAATATTTCCCACATCTCTTCTTTTGTTATCGATCGAACAGTAGTACCTTTATACGGCTCAACCGTGACGAAACCCATTTCTACCAAGCCTTTCATTGCTTCGCGGACAGGAGCCTGACTAACGCCGAATCTCTTGGCAAGAGCACTTTCTACCAGTTTATCTCCTGCGACATACTTTTTATTTAGCAAATCTTCAATCAATTGTTCTTTGATCTGCTCACTAAGAACCTTCTTTACCAATGTTGACTGGTCATTATTTTTTGTTTCCAAGAGATATCCTCCTCTATATCAGTAGTTATATATAATAATTTATTTTCGATTATATGTATTCGATAATTATAACATTTCCCTTTCTAAATGGCAATTCCTGATATCATATCATCACATAAGGATTAATCAGTAACCCCTTGATTATCACAGAGGAAAATCAAGGGGCTACTGCTAATACTGCATTCAATAGTACATAGAGATAACAAGGAATAGAGCTCTTTGTAAATGATGAAAATTGCTATTTAGAGAGATGAGATTTAAAGACTCTCTTCAATAATTTTGACCGTATCATTTTTTACATAGAGGCTTCATGCGTTTTTGATCCCATATTTTCTATTGCAATACGTATAGCGATTGTAATCCAACCGGCTGCAAAGCCAATTGCTGCATACAAGAGTTCACCGAAAGCTACTGTTATATATCCTTTGACACCAACAGCCGGTGTTCCCATCAGTCCGAAAAACATACCGGTACCTAAAAATATTGCTGCGATATTATTAAAATAAGGCACCTTTTCGCAAAGCAGCATAAATATTACTAAAATAAAGACCGCAAGAGGTATTGCAATAATACTTACATTTAATCCTGCTCCTGCGAAAATCCCTACAAAAACAAACATAAGTATTGCAGCAATGATGCCCACGATGAATCCCAGGAAAGCATTCCATGCTCCTTTTAAATTTGCACCGAAAAGAAAATAAGATGCCCAGCAAATAAATGTGATGAATGTCAGACTTGCATCTGTGGTAATAATTCCGGCACCTTGAAGCAGGTTGGTGAATAGGTCGACAAGCCCTGCAAGTGCAGAAACACAAACAGCATAAAAGAACAACTTGTCAAATTTCATAATACATCCCCCTTAAATTTTAATAATTTTTGCAAAACCTAACAATATAGAATCGGATTGAAATCAGCTGTTTGAGTGAGCAAAATCACAGGCTTCAATTCGGTTTGCGAAGTTCAAATGTTAGATTTCAACAAGATTCTATTTAAAACTTGAAAATATCCTCCTTTCCACGTTTAATAGCTGCAGATTTATAATACGGCTTACTAGTACTACAGCGTAAACAAAAAAATATGGACATTGATAATTTCATATAGTATAATAA
>CALMWN010000431.1 GCA_937873555.1 uncultured Clostridia bacterium | reverse complement strand
CATTTGTCGAGTCAAGAGTATCCATGAACTTCGAAAGTGCCAGCGCGATTGAATAATCACCGGCGGCATCAAACCCTGTGTCCGGTCCGATTGCTTTGAACATCCTGGAGCTGTTGTTTCTTATTGTTCCGATATGGAGCTGCATCACCCAGCCAAGGCGGGCATATTCCCTGCCCAGGAACAGCATGATCTGTGTTCTGTACTTCTTAGCCTCCAGTTCTGTAATGGCACTGCCTTTCAGCGCCTTCTGCAGAATCACTGTAATCTCTTCATCCGTAGCAGGTTCAAAAACGATAGGATCCTGGGCATGGTCTGAAAGACGGCAACCTACTTCATGGAAAAATTCCAGTCTTTGTTTGAAAGCTTCCTTCAAGTCTGCAAAGGTTGAAATCTTCTTTCCGGAAACTTGTTCAAGCTTTGCTATCCATTCCTTGAATATAGGTCTTTCAATATAAACGCCTTTGTCAGGCCTCCATGCGGGAAGGATCTTCACATCAAAGGACTTGTCCTTGGCCAGTGCTATGTGGTACTCCAGAGTATCCGTCGGATCGTCGGTAGTGCAGAGCGCCTTTACGTTTGAGTTCTTTATGAGATTCCTTGCTGAAAACTCATCCTTTTGCAGCAGCGCATTGGTCTCATTCCATATTTCCTCAGCGGTCTCAGGTGACAAAACCTTGTCTATCCCGAAAAATCTTTTCAACTCAAGATGTGTCCACGGATAAAGCGGATTTCCTATGCAGGCAGGCATGGTTTCGGCCCATTTCATGAATTTGTCCTTGTCAGGTGCATCTCCTGTGATATATTTCTCATCAACACCGTTGGCCCTCATAGCCCTCCACTTGTAGTGGTCTCCGCCAAGCCATACCTCGGTTATGCTCCTGTACTTCTTGTCTTCTGCAATTTCCTTCGGGCTTAAATGGCAATGATAGTCGAATATGGGCATGTCCTTTGCATATTCGTTGTAAAGCTTTACTGCGATTTCGTTGTTGAGCAAAAAGCTCTCATCCATAAATTTTCTCATACTCTTCCTCCAAATAATATATTTTTATAATCCCAGATCCTTTAAATGCCTTCCGATATGCTTGTATAAAACATCATAGTAATCCTGCTCATAAGTGTGCAGGACTTCATATATGCGTTCTTTAAAGAGAGATGTCCCGTCGCTTTTTTTAGCCTGCAGTATTATACCATACGTAATGTGAATTACCTGCCTGGAATCTATTTTGTCCATAAGTCCGGGAAGTTCAGCATCTCCAAGCTTGTTTATATCAGGGATTTTTTTGACATCCGCGCCTATGTGGTAATATTTCCTGGCTTCATCCAGCACCTCCAGGGCAAAGGCATGCATCTCCCTGTACAATGCTGGCGCTTTCATGGTAATAACCCTTACAGCTTCAAGCCAGTTTGTCCCGGCGGTCTTCACATGGTATCTTCCCTTTGTTTCCCTTCCTATCGTAGGGAATACCGAGAATTTGTCGCTGCCTGAATGTACGCTTATTTTATACCCGAAATAATCAGCAATGGCATAATGGAATTTGAATTCCTCATCAAACTGAGCGATATCTCCGATATAATCAATACCTTTCTGGAACTCGCCGCAGAATCTCGGAGCAAGTGTTGCAGCCTTAACTCCTGCGTCTACAAGCTCTTTTGCCACAAAGAAGTGAGATTCTGCAGAGGTTGGGGTCATAGTTTCATCTATTGACATCTCGAAATCTACTTTTCTTGAATAGTTCTTAATGTACTTGTTATACATTTCGGTTGCAAAGTCTACAGCCTTCTTATATACAAGAATAATGCGCTTTAAGTCCGCGGATGTTATTTCTATTGCAAATCCGTCTTTCAACGGGAATGTTTTGTCCAGGTATTTTTGCTCGTACTTGCCTGTCACGTCTGCGCCAAGACCTGCATACAGCTTGTCCACTTCCGCATCGGACATTTTCGAAATATTATTGTCTATATGCTCCGAGCAGTCAAGTGTTATCATCGTATATCCGCATCCCAGGGCATATTCGATTTCCTCAGGCTTCTTCAGGTGGTCGCCGTCTGCACCGAATCCGGTTGTGTAGTTCTCCTGGAAAACACCCCAGCTGGCGTCATCAAGGACATCATCATAAGTCCTTCCCGTAAGGTTGAGCTCCCTTATGGACTGTTGTGCGAATATGGGTTTTACATCGTATTTCTTCATCAGCCTTATATGTCCGGGTGTGGCCAGGCCAAGCCTGTCCCCCAAACCAAAGGTCTTTTGATATTCAAGTACTGCAGAGGGTTTTGTGAAAGGGAACTTTTCCCTTATTACCAGACAGTTTTCATGCGACAGCGGACAAATCTTGAGTTTTACACCGTCTGCATCTGTTTCCTGTCCGTTGAATGCCTTATATGCCTTGCCATCATCGCCAAAAACCACCAGCTTCTTTACCTTTTCCTGTTTTAGAATAAAAAGGTACGAGCCTTCACATTCATGGATTGAATCCGGATATATTCCGTATGTACTGAAGTTTTCAGCTGCTGACTTCTTGAAACCGGCCAGGTCTGATGTCTTGTTTTTATAGAATTCCGAAAAAACTTTTTGCCAGTTGCTCATAAGAACCCTCCCTTTTTTAATACACTCAAACAATTTGTAATAATGAATTACATTTGTAAGCGCTTCCAACATTATCAAGATAATTATACTATAATCGGCATTCTTTTTCAACAAAAAAAATACTTTATATAAATGCCATGTTACAAGGCTTTGGCCCGATTGTATATTTTTTTATAAAAATGATTGACAATTATATAACAAAGTTTTATAATGTAATTGTAAGCGCTTACATCTATTGTTTCCATTATTCCATTGCTTATGTTGGAAGTGCTGCGAGTATAAAATTATATTGTTATGCGGACTTTAGCCCGGTTTTGGCAAATTGTTGGTCAACATACATACCATAATAGAATGGATGATGTAAATGGATATTTATGATATAGCCCGCGAAGCAGGTGTGTCGATAGCAACCGTGTCAAGGGTGATGAACAACAGTCCCCATGTCAGTGAAAATACCAGGAAAAAGGTGGATGAAGTCTTAAGGAAATACAACTACTCCCCTAATGCGATCGCAAGAGGGCTGGTGGTGAAATCCATGAAGACTGTGGGGGTTATCACAATAGACATCAGGGATATCTATTATGCCAATGTAGCCTATATCATCGAGCAGGAATTCAGCAAACTCGGTTACAGCGTTATACTTTCAAATACTGGTGGTGATACTGAAGAGAAAATAAAATACATCAAAATGCTTTCCGAAAAAAAAGTAGACGGCCTGATACTCGTCGGTTCTGTTTTCAGGGACAGGAAGCTGGACAAATTTATAGCTGATTTATCCCTTAGCAAGCCCCTGGTGATGGTAAACGGATTTTTTGAGGAAGGCAACGTGTATTCGATAATATGTGATGACAGCTATGGTATTACATTATGCGTGGATTACCTCTGCTCAAAGGGTTACAAGGATATCATCTACCTCCAGGATGCAGAAACTTACAGCGGTCAGTCAAAGTCCGAAGGCTTCAAGCTGGGAATTGTAAAGAACGGATTGGAGTTGAAACCGCATTCCATAATCAAGGTGGAAAAAGGCCTTATGGGCGGATACAGGGCAGTTGAGCAGATAGCAGCCTCCAACCAGGCTTTCGGTGCAGTAATATCCGGCGAAGATATCACTGCCGTAGGCGCTATGAAAAAGCTGAAGGAGCTGGGCGTACGCATACCTGATGACGTCGCGGTAACAGGCTTTAACAACTCCATCATATCCCAATGCTGTGACCCCGAACTTACTACCGTTGACAGCAAGATGGAAACCATGGGAATAGGAGCCGTAAGGATATTGAACGATATATTCGAGGGCAGGAATGTGTCTACCAAAACCGTTATAACACCGGAACTGGTGATAAGGAAGAGCACTTGACCGGGTAATTTCAAATCTGTGTATGGTATATTGATTAATACGGTATGAAAATAATTAAATTATATATATATTTTCATAAAAACAATAATTAAAAATTTAACAAAGTTTATATTTATATGACGAGGAGAGAGGAAAAATGGTAAAACTAAGCAGTGAATTATTAAATGACAACAGCTTTCACTTCGATAGCAGCATAAGGGTTACTCCGAAAACAAAAAGGCCGGAAAAGGTATTGCAATTTGGAGAAGGTAATTTCCTGAGAGGGTTTGTAAACTGGATGTTCAACAAGCTGAACACCGATGGCTTGTTCAATGGTGAAGTCGTTGTCGTCCAGCCGATAGAGCATGGTCTTGTTGATATGTTGAATGATCAGGACGGGCTTTATACGCTTTTGCTCAGGGGTCTTAAAAATGGTGATGTGGTTGTCGACAAGGAAATAATATCTTCCGTCGGAAGAGGGATCAATCCTTACAGGGATTTTGACGAGTATTTGAAATGTGCTGAAAATGCGGATCTGAGAGTTATAATATCAAATACCACCGAAGCCGGTATTGCATACAATCCAGGAGAAAAATATGATGACGCGCCCCCGGCCTCCTTCCCCGGCAAACTGACGGTCCTTCTGCATAAAAGATTCAAGGCTTTCAACGGTGATGCTTCGAAGGGCTTGATCATTGTCCCGTGCGAATTGATAGACAGGAACGGGGACAACTTGAAAAAGGTTGTGTTCAGGCTTGCCGGCGAATGGAATCTCGGTGAGGATTTCATCACATGGCTGGAAAACTCGAATTACTTCCTGAATACCCTTGTTGACAGGATTGTTACCGGCTATCCGCGTGATGAAATCAGTAAGCTTACCGAAGAGCTGGGATACACCGACAACCTGCTGAATACTGCAGAACCGTTCCACCTCTGGGTGATCGAAGGCGACAAAAAGCTTGAAAAGGAACTTCCTTTTACAAAGGCAGGGTTGAATGTTGTGTGGACCAGTGACATGACTCCGTACAGGACAAGAAAAGTGAGAATACTGAACGGCGCACATACAATGACCGTTCTTGCCGCATACCTTGCCGGAAAGGATACCGTCAAGGAATGCATGGATGACACTCTGATCAACAACTATATGAAGAAGGGGCTTTTTGAAGAAATCATCCCGACGATCGATCTGCCTGCCAAAGAATTGGAAGATTTCTCATCAGCAGTGTTCGAAAGGTTTGCCAATCCTTTTATCAAGCACTATCTTTTGAGTATAGCCTTAAATTCAGTATCCAAATTCAAATCAAGGATATTGCCTTCAATAAAGGATTATATAGAAAGAAAGGGCCGGCTTCCAAAGGTGCTTACCTTCTCCCTGGCTGCTCTGATCGCTTTTTACAGGGGTACGGAAATCAGGGAGACTGCTTTGATAGGCAACAGACCGGGTAATGAATACAAGATCAGTGATGATATGTCCATTCTTGAAGCATTCGGTGCACTGTGGTCTGAATTCGACGGCAGTAAAGAATCTGCCGGAAAACTGGTGAAGGCTGTCCTCGCAAACACCGGATGGTGGGGTTCGGATTTGAATGAGTTAAATGGCTTTACAGCCGCTGTGACAGACAACCTTTACAGCATACTTACCAACGGTGCTGCAGAAGCTGTGAGGGAATTATTATAATTTGCCGAAAATTGATATAATTAATGAGGAATCAATATAATTGACGAGGGAATTTCCATGTTTAAGAATGATAAGGTTATAAAAATCAATGATAATGATAATGTAGCTGTTGCCCTGACTGACTTGAAGCGTGGTGAAACAGTCAATCTTGGAGGCTTCACCGTTATTGCCGGCGAGGATATAGACAAAGGCCACAAAATAGCTTTCAAGGACATCCCTGAAGGCGGGAACATTATCAAGTACGGCTTCCCTATCGGCCATGCGACAAAAAACATAGCCGCAGGCGAGTATATCCATACACACAACATTAAAACCAATCTCCAGGGTCTGCTGGAATACACCTATGAGCCGGGCTTAAGCTCCATGGGCACCGGTATGGATGCGGAATTCATGGGATATGTCCGTGAAGACGGCAGTGTGGGAATCAGAAACGAAATCTGGATAATCAACACAGTGGGCTGCGTTAATAAAACAGCAGAGATCCTGGCAAAGGAAGCAAATATCAAATATGCCGGAGAGACTGACGGCGTATTTGCCTTTACTCATCCTTTCGGCTGCTCGCAGTTGGGTGACGACCACCTGACGACTCAAAAGATACTGGCGGGACTGGTAAAGCACCCCAATGCTGCCGGAGTCCTTGTGCTTGGTTTGGGCTGTGAAAACAACAACATACCTGAATTCAAAAAAATTCTCGGTGAATATGACGGCCGGAGGGTCAGATTCCTTTCGACCCAGGAGGTAGACGATGAAATTGAGGAAGGTCTCAAGCACATAGGTGAGCTGGCTGATTACGCAAAATCCTTCAAAAGGCAGAAATGTCCCGCATCAAAGCTGGTTGTCGGACTCAAATGCGGAGGTTCCGATGCCTTCTCCGGAATAACGGGAAATCCGCTGGTGGGTGTGTTCTCCGATCTGCTTATCAGACACGGCGGTACCACGGTCTTGACCGAAGTGCCTGAAATGTTCGGAGCCGAAACAATATTAATGAACCGTTGTATTGATAATGATGTTTTTAACAAGGCAGTGAACCTGATAAACGATTTCAAGGAATACTACATCAGGCATAACCAGGTGGTTTATGAAAATCCTTCACCGGGTAATAAAAAGGGCGGCATCTCCACACTGGAAGAGAAATCTCTCGGCTGTACCCAGAAAGGCGGCAGCGGAAATGTAGTCGACGTTCTTGATTACGGGAACAAGGTTTCAATTCCCGGCCTGAACCTTCTGAAAGGCCCCGGTAACGACATTATTGCTGCTACGGCATTGACTGCCGCAGGAGCACATATCATACTTTTTACTACGGGCAGGGGTACTCCTGTGGGAGCGCCTGTTCCAACAGTAAAGGTGGCTACAAATACTGAGCTTTACAACAGGAAAAACAACTGGATGGACTATAACGCAGGCCAGCTGCTCGAAGGCGGAGATATGTCCGGCGTATCCATGGACTTCTTCAGATACGTGCTGAAAGTAGCTTCTGGCGAAGTCAGGACCAAAAATGAGCTTAACGGCTACAGGGAAATATCCATTTTCAAGGATGGAGTCATATTGTAGAAATTAACCATATTTTAAGGCTCTGAAGATATTTCAGAGCCTTTCCTTTTCACCTGCCTGACCAGGTTATAATGTATTCCGTATCCTGAGGAAGTCCCCCTGCATCTGGCTTTAGTATTTTCCATTCACCATCAAGCCCAGCCTCCCTTGCAGTCAGCTCAAAGTGGCACATGCCAATCCCCATGTCTATACGCTGTATATCATACCCCAGAGCCGTTCCATACCCCTTGTTCCTGTGAATATAGAAATGATAACTGTCATTTTCTCTGACTACGCTCCAGGGGATACTTTCGAGCTAATGGCTTATCAGATTATACTTGCGGTAACCTTTCATTCTTTCGCCTGTCCTTCAGCAGCTTTATGAAAACTCCCCCCACAACCGACCTGTGATGCATGGAACGTTCCAGCCTGTCTGTTGTGCCATACCTGTCTGTAAAGGGTACCCTGCTTGGGGATTCGTTCAGGAAATCCCATAGAGGTTCCATCAGCTTCGCAAAATCCTCTTCCTTCCGTGCCAGAGCAGCAGCCCATAACAGCCAGTCGGACTTGGTTGAATAGTCCCTGTTGTCCAGGGGCGTACCGTATTTGTTTTTCTTTTTTATATACCAATCTGTCTCTCTTTGCTTTACCTCATCCGGGAACAGGTTCAACCCGAATATGTCGTCCCATATCATGTTGTATTTGAGGCTCCAGGTGTCTTTATCAACAAAGGTAAGCTTGTAATGATCGTCCTCCCTTGCCATGCCCTCCCATTTCGCGGCCATTTTCCCGGCTACCTCCAGGTATTCATCCCTCTTTCCATAATCCCCTTTCATCCCGCACAGGATGGAATATGCGCCTATCCCCATAATTGCCTTCAATGAAAGGTTGGTGTTATGATCCAGTTTCTCTGTAAAATCATCCGTACACAATTGCTTCCACGGATCAAACCCATTATCTGCAAGGTATCCGGCCCATTTTGTGAGATGCCCCCAGTTTTCAACTGCGAAACCGGCGTCACCTTCCGCCTGGCAAACAGCTGCAACCGCTATCAGCATATTGCCGCACTCCTCCACGGGCATCTGCTCCCTGATGCTTTCCTCCATATTTATACCGTAATATTTATATCCCGCCTTATAATAGCTTTTATTATTTGCTCCTCCATCTTCCTTCCATTCTCTTTCCAGCCGGTAGACCTGACCGTTGACCATCGGGTAGCGGCCCGCGTCGTGAGGCGCAAAATCAAAGGGCCAGCATCCGCTGTTCACATACTTGAATATGGGCCTTAACATGCCTTTTACCAGCTCAGGGTTATATAGAATGAACATCGGCATGGAAGGATAAGTCACATCTACAGTGGCAGCACATCCGTTGCTGAAGCACTCCTTTGAGATGAACAACAGCTTCCCGTCCCTGTCTGCCACCAGCTTATGAGCCGCTATTGCCTGCCTGTATGCAAGTGACAGTATATCTGCATATTTTTCCCCGCCGGAAGCTGTCCATTCTGAATAAAGCTTTTTATTGCGGTCACTGCACTTCCTGATTATTGTCTCATATTCCTCTGACGCTTTCTTAAGCATTTCATCAAAGTCAGCCCCGTTTCTTCTCCAGTAACCGGGAAGGTATTCCTTGTAATATTCTATCGAAACAACATCGTCATAAGCCAGCATTATAAAATCCCTGACAGGTTTTCCCCCTACGCTTCCGAAATCCATGACAGACGCCATTACCGGCATGTCATCATATACATCCCTTGGCATTCTTGTGTCATCCTTGAACTCCATGGGCCTGTTCCCTATAAATGACTCCCTCATTCTGAAGCTGTTAATACAGCTTTTTTTATCCGATCCGCAGTATTCACTGCCGAAACTATCACAGCTTGCTGCCCTGGCGGCTTCATTTGCAGAATGGGGCAGTACCAGATGGAAATACCCCCAGTCAATTCTCAAATCATCCCCGCATTTGCCCAGTATATTCTGTCTCCACGTCCCCATGTACAGTGCCTCATAGCAGGCTGTATTTTTTCTGCCCCACACAACCTTCTGGTCCGTATGTTCCGGTGTATCCACACACCATTCTCCAGTGACATCGAAATATACCCTGACCTCATGATCCCTGCCGTCTATTGAACAGACACTTAAGGAAATGTATGAAACCGGACGGGAAAGCAAATCCAGATCGTCCAGCAGCAATGGGGATGTAAAATCCACTTCAAGGCATATCCCTCCCGCCTCAAAAGTATATGTACTTGAAAGCGGCATTATCCTGACGCTTTTCTGCTCCATTCCCTGGGGTTCATTCCTTGTGAAGTGATAATGAGCCTCCTTCACCAGCCCGGTTTTGCCTGCAAACCTCCATGCGACGCCATCTATCAGGCATAATCCGGTCATGGCGTTGACCTTCCCTGTCCAGTGCCTGGTATAATCGTCGTAGAGGTTGTCAGCCCCCGACCAGACGCTAAAGTACGGATCTACCGTTACCAATGGCACGGCAGGTGCCCTGAAGTTATTACTCATTTTTGGCCTCCTTACCCCCAATGTGCCGGAGGAATTGCCTCACACAGCATAAAAACCACCTATCGGGGGTTAATTGATATTAATATTCCTACCATTTTGCATTTCCCGGATTCGGGCAACTCTCATCGTCAATCTTTGCCTTCACCTGCACAAGGTAGCCGCAATACCGGCAGGTAGTCCCAAAGTCCAGGTTCCCGCAGTTGCTGCAGATTGACAACCGGCGTCTGTAGTTTTCATC
>CALMWN010000430.1 GCA_937873555.1 uncultured Clostridia bacterium | reverse complement strand
AGATGAAGAAAATATTCAATACAATTTCATGTCCCAGAAGCCGGACATGAAATGACAAATTACTGTATTTTCTTCATCTTATCAAGCAAGGAAAATAATTTGAATTCTAAAAACTTAATTCAAATTATATAGTTAACCAGTTTACAGTCGATGCGGCTCATTAATTGGAGGGTGAATATGTACCTTTTAGGAAAGATAACAGTAGAAGCGGTAATACCGGAAAAGCTATCAAGATTGAATGACATTGCATATAATTTGTGGTGGTCCTGGAACTCAGAAGCAATTGACCTTTACAGGGAAATTGACCTGCCTCTGTGGGAAAGGCTGGGCAAAAATCCTGTACGCTTCCTAAGGGAAGTGAGCCAGAAAAAACTTGAACAAAAGCTGCAAGATGCAGATTTTATGCATAGATATGAGGCAGTGGCCGAGAAATTCGATGCATATCTGCAGAACACAGATACCTGGTTCAGCCGGAATTTTCCCTGCATGAAGCACAATATGGTGGCATATTTTTCGGCAGAGTACGGCCTGAACGAAGTCCTTCCTGTGTATTCCGGCGGATTGGGAATATTATCGGGAGACCACTGCAAGTCTGCCAGCGACCTGGGCATTCCCTTCACTGCAATAGGCCTGTTTTACAAGCAGGGATACTTCAGCCAGCGTATAAACAGTGACGGCTGGCAGGAGACCGTGTTTAACAACCTGAATGTATCAAACCTCCCCATCAAACCGGCTCTTAACAATAGAGGAGAGGAAGTATATATCAGTATAGAGTTCCCCGGCAGGGTCATTCATGCAAAAATATGGCAGATTAAGGTTGGACGTGTTACCGTTTATCTTATGGATACGGATGTGGAACAAAACAATCAGTCCGACAGGGCGCTCACTGCAAGATTATACGGCGGCGACCAGGAAACAAGGATCCAACAGGAAATCTTCCTCGGCATAGGAGGTATAAGGGTTCTTGATGCGCTTGGAATAAATGCTACCGTATATCATATGAATGAAGGCCACTCGGCCTTTATGGGCCTTGAGCTGATCCGCAAGCTGGTACAGGAAAAGGGGCTCCAATTCAGTGAGGCAAAGGAAGTGGTGGCATCTTGTGCCATATTTACCACTCATACACCTGTACCGGCAGGCAATGATGTATTCCCTCTGCAGATGATCGACAGGTACTTCGGCAGCTACTGGAGTTCATTGGGAATCAGCCGTCATGAATTCCTGGATCTCGGGTTGAAAATCGGAGATCTTCAAAACTTCAACATGACAGTACTTGCATTGACCCTTGCAGGAAGAAAGAACGGTGTCAGTGAACTGCACGGTGCAGTTTCACGCAATATATTCAACAATGTATGGCCCGGAGTTCCTGAGGAGGAAGTCCCCATAACTCATATAACAAACGGCATCCATACTCTTACCTGGCTTTCTCCCAGCATTAAGCATATTTATGACAGATATCTGGACAGCGATTGGGAAGAAAAGCTCTATGACGGTGAAAAGTGGGAAAAAGTAAATATGATACCTGATGAAGAGCTTTGGGAAACACACTGCGCCCTGAAATCCAAAATGATAGATTTTGTACGGGCCCGACTCAAAGATCAAAGGATTGCCAATGGCGAATCCCTGGAGAGTGTCCGGGAAGCAGACAGCGTACTTGACCCAAATGCACTGACAATAGGCTTTGCCCGCAGATTTGCCACATACAAAAGAGCCGACCTGATTTTCAGGAATGCAGCACGCATACAGAATATCCTTAATAATGACAAAATGCCTGTCCAGATAATTTTTGCAGGTAAAGCACACCCCGCAGACAGGCCGGCACACGAAATCATCAACCATATCAATGCCGTTGCAAGGCAGGAAGGCTTCAAAGGCAAGGTAGTACTGGTGGAAAACTATAATATGACTCTGGCCCGCAATATGGTGCAGGGTGTCGACATATGGCTGAATAATCCGAGAAGGCCGCTTGAAGCCAGCGGAACCAGCGGTCAAAAGGTATGCATAAACGGAATAATCAACTTCAGCATACTTGACGGCTGGTGGTGCGAGGGCTATAACGGCAAAAACGGTTGGTCCATCGGGGATGATACCTACTACGATAATGAGTACAACCAGGATAACGCCGACAGCGACTCAATATATGACATATTGGAAAATCAGATAGTGCCTCTGTTCTACGAAAGAAATGAAAAAGGGCTGCCGCTGGGATGGATTAGAATAATGAAGGAATCGATAAAATCTATTTCTCCCCAGTACAGCACCCATAGGATGGTACAGGAATATAACAATATCATGTATGTTCCGGCCATGGAAAGAATGGAAAGGATATTTACTACGGACTTCAGTCTGGCCAGGGAATTGGCCGATTGGAAGTCTGGTATCGAAAGGAATTGGCAGCAGGTACAGATATCGGCAGAAAAAACCCTGAATAAGTTAAAAGAGCAGAAGTCGGTATCAGGCAACGGCATTTCTCTGAATGCAGTTGTAAACCTCGGCGGAATTGACCCTTCTCATGTGAAAGTTGAACTGTATTACGGCATCCTGATGAACAACGTTATAGACAATCCGGAAACAGCAGAAATGAGCGTGACAGAAAAGCTTGATGACGGAGCTTACAGGTACACGGCAAACATCAGGCTCATCGAGGGCGGAGAGTACGGGTACACATTCAGGGTAATACCTTACAACCCCAACCTGATAAACAAGTTCGAAATGGGACTTATAAAGTGGATAGTACAGTAAAATGAGCTCAACCCTCATCCCCGGCCCTTCTCCCACCATTGCTGCGCATTACCCACATCGTTGGAAAAGGGTTGAAAGCTTCATGGAAATTATTATGAAACACCAAACCCTTACATCCCTAAGCGTCTATGACTTGTGGGTAATGCATAGCCTGATGCGGGAGAGGGACTGAGGGTGAGGGTTAGCTTAGCCCTCTATTCTTCCGTATATCCCTCCTCCACCCGCTTCAATTCCCAGGTTGCCTTCCCTTGCCAGTATGATATTCCTGGCAACATCCTCCTTTACAACCTTTGATAATTCCTCCAGGGTAGCTTTGTGCAGTATATTCATCTCGGTACCAAAATGCTCTATGAGTTTGGCTACTGTTTTAGGTCCTACTTTTGGAAGAAACTCAAGAGGAATCTGGTAGTTGTACGGTGCTCTCCCATTCATATCAGGTTCATTCCGGTCCTTTATAATCTCAAGTCTGTCCCGCACTCCCACAACTACAGGATGTTTAGCCGAGACAGGGCATTCAACGACAGGAGGAGTTCCTTCCAGCAATCTGTCACAGGTTTCACAGTAGCTTCGGTGGTACTTGCCGAGCATCGGATTCAGGCCGTAATTGCACACAACTCTTCTGCCACCAATATTGCACAGGGCTTTCAATATTTCGTCATAGGTTGCTTCTTCCATCGAGAATATATTATATTCCCTGCCCATCTTGGGAAGGGAGTGCGCGTCCGAATTGCTGATAAAGCTTTTCCCGTCCAGTTCGCCAAGCTGGCTAGCCATCATTGAATCAGCACTAAGTCCCAGCTCTACCGAGGGTATTTTATCAAAGGATTCTGCATCGAAAATATCGTGCAGCGAATCACAGCAGTTGCCATAAAAGCTTTTATGGGGTGTAAAGGCATGTGCAGGTATGTATACTCCTCCAAAAGCGTCAACTACCCTGAACAATTCCTGGCCTGTCAGCCTGCTAATAGAGCTTAGGAGCCTTATGTTCCTGATATGTTTGCTCATCTCCCCGGAAAAATCCCTGACCTGCTTTAATGTCGGAAAAAAGCAAAGTGAGTGGGCGCTGCAGCCCATCAGTTCATGGGTTTCTATTTCCGCACCAAGGATAAGGGTCTGTCCTTCCCTGTAAGCCATCCCGCCTCCCTTTTTTTCTACCACTTCGCCTCTATCGACAAGTGCGTCAATGTCTTCCAGTACATAGGGTGAAATGCAGTCAACAACCCCTATCACATCAATACCCTTTCTGTAATAGGATTCATGAGCTATATTTTCGAAGGTCAGATTGTTGGCAGTTGCCTTCTTGATTTCCCTGCCGCCACTGGAGCGCCCGATATGCACATGAAGGTCAACATAGTATTGATTCATAAAGACTCCTTGCCTTGTAATCGTTATTGACTACTCCAAAACCAAGGTAATATTCTGCGGATGCTGCCGGATTGCTCCCGCCTTTTTTCAAATAACAGTCATCCCCCTTCTTTTGTTCAATAAATCGACAAAAGCCTCCACTCTTGTCAAATACCCGGCCTCGCCGGTCATTTCATCCAGAATCAATGTCAATATAGGGATGTCCATATCCCTCTGAACAGCCGGAAGTATGCTATCAGCCACAATTTCAGGCATACAGGTGAGCGGATAGATTTGTATGATACCATTATAGCCATCCTTTGCATAAAGGACGGTATTGCCGATAGTCTCCTGGGCATGGCCGCCTATCATTGTCCCAAGATAGGGCTTTGCCGCTTCAACATACCTTAGGTCCCGCGGCAGGTGAAGAGCGTTTTTCAGCATATGTTCAATAATCCATCCGCTTACGGTTACCTCTCTGTCAACTTCGATGCCCATATTCCCGAGGATTGATTCTATATGGAAATTGGTATTTGAATCTATTGTGGTATATATTTCGCCAACTATACCAACCTTCATGGGTTTGAAATGTTTGTCGGTTTCTACTTCAAGCAGCTCATCCCATGTCTCCTGTATAAGTTTTTTCATTTCACAAGACCCGGTACAGTTTTGCGCCTTCAATTGAAAACCCTTGTATATCCTGTCGGTTGAACCTTTGCTTACCTCTCTCGGTCTGATTTTAAAGCAGAGTTTTTCCATATCATCAACCCGCTTTGCAATCTGAGTGGCATTTTTCATTGCCCGTATCAGTTTTACAAGGTCAAAACCCCCTGCCAGCTTCCTTATGCGCCTTATGAATTCCCTGAAGTCACCATTGGGCAGTTCCAATGCGATAACGTCCATTTCATATCCGATGTCCCTTAAAATGCTTCTGTGCATCTCGCAGTAATAGCCGAATCTGCATGGCCCGCAGCCGCCTGTAATCAGTATAGTGTCTGCACCCTGTTCATAGGCCTGAATGTAATTGCCTATATTGATTTTAAGTGGTAGGCATGCTGATTCGGGTGCATATTTGGTTCCCAGTTCCAGGCCCTTTTTATTATTGAAAGGAGGTATCGTGTAGTCCACTCCGAGGTCATCCAGAAGAACTTTTGCAGTGATATACGTGTTACCCATATGCGGAAATGTCAGTTTCATTCTTCTTCCTCCATCTTATCATATCCACAAATGCTTCCAGCCTGGTATTTATACCTGCTTCTCCGGAATGCTCATCTATTGTCACTATTATGAAGGGTATGTCGCTTTCACTCCTGATTTTTCTTTCTATCAAATCGCATACAAATGAATCCACTCCGCAGCCAAAGGACATAATATATATTATGCCGTCGACATCCGCACTATCCAGCATGTGAAATGCGCTTCCGGCAGCCTTTCTTCCAAAATTCCAGAACATTTTCTTCTGTAAGGCTCCCGCTTTAGTATTTATTATTCTGTCGTCTATCATGTCTACCGTTGTTACCACAACATTACTGCTTCTCAGTTTATTTATCATATCCATGTTTACAAAGCTGTCGTATAGATTGTAGACATGTCCTATTACCATGATTTTCAGTTTTTTCCCCTTGGCCGGTTGGACGGGTTTCCTCCTTTTATCCAGGATATCGCAGGGCAGTATCCCGCTTTTGACTTGTTTCCTGAAAGCCCTGTATTCCTCCAGCGCCTTTAAATAGGCTTTTTTTATCAGCTTTTTATCACAGGTAAAGTTTCTTCCTACCTCAAAAGCCGCCTTCCAGGAGTTTCTCCCGGATTTCCTCAAGTTTACTTCAGTATCTATTATTTGAGGCAGGTTATTAATGCTGTGCCTTATGACATCGGGCAATCCACCGAATTTCGGGCAAATATATTCATCCCTGGATATGCTTGTAAACCTGGGAATAAACAAATAGTCAACCCTATCCTTTATGTCAAGCACATGCCCGTGGAATAGCTTGACAGGGAGGCATGCCTCATCCACACTGGCCTTTACGCCATCATTCAAAATTCTTTTAGTGGAATAATCCGAAACGATAATTTCTGCACCCAGCTCTTCCAGGAATGTTCGCCAGAGGGGAAAGTACTGGTAGTAAAACAAGCCTCTAGGTACACCTACTTTTTTTGCCATCTATAAACACCTCGCAGAATATTATTGACTTTTGAACTTTGAATTATACAATGCCGTATTTGATCGGGATGCATATATGAAATGAGAGGATCCCCGCTAACATGTAAAATGCTTCAACAATATGCTTTATGGCAGATGTCTGGCAAACTTAAAAAGGAAAGGCTTGAAACGCCTTTCCTTTTTAAGTTTATTGAATTCAGAATGTTTGCTGTTATGCCTTGCCGTTGCAGCCAAGCACATTTACTATCTTGTTCTTTACAAGCTCCTTAATTGCTGCTCTTGCAGGTGACAGGTACTGTCTCGGGTCAAAGTGGGAAGGATTTTCAGCCATGTACTTTCTTATTGTAGCTGTCATGGCAAGCCTCAAATCGGAGTCGATATTTATCTTGCAAACTGCCATGGAAGCAGCCTTTCTAAGCATTTCCTCCGGAACGCCCTTTGCACCCGGCATGTTTCCGCCGTATTTGTTTACCATGTCCACATACTCAGGAATAACGGAAGATGCTCCATGAAGAACTATCGGGAAACCTGGCAGTCTTCTTTGAACCTCTTCAAGAATATCAAACCTGAGTTTCGGTTCGCCCTTGAATTTGAATGCGCCGTGGCTTGTTCCTATAGCTATTGCCAGGGAGTCAACGCCGGTCCGTTTTACAAACTCTTCAACCTCATTGGGGTCAGTAAAAGCCGAGTCCTTTTCAGACACGTTTACCGCATCTTCTATACCGGCAAGTCTTCCCAATTCAGCTTCTACAGTAACACCCTTGTCATGGGCATAATCCACGACCTGCTTTGTCAGCTTGATATTTTCTTCGAACGGATGGTGGGAACCGTCAAACATAACGGATGTAAAGCCTCCGTCAATACATGACTTGCAAAGTTCAAAACTGTCGCCGTGGTCCAAGTGCACGCAAATCGGGAGTCCGGTTTCTATTATGGCAGCTTCTATGAGTTTCATAAGATATGTATGATTTGCATACTTTCTTGCGCCTGCTGAAACCTGAAGAATCAAGGGAGCGTTAACTTCCTTTGCAGCTTCGGTGATACCCTGGATTATTTCCATGTTGTTCACATTAAAGGCGCCTATGGCATATCCGCCGTCATAAGCCTTTTTGAACATTTCTTTTGATGTAACTAATGGCATAATTTCCACTCCTTCATAAATAAATTAGTATGTATTATTAGTATTATACCCTTGGCAAAACACTTTAACGCATTGTGAAGATATCCTCTGACAATCTTGAAAGATCTCCATAAAAAGTTAAGTTTTTTCCAGAATAATTTTATCAAATTGGGGCTCAAAATCAAGGCAATTTTGAAAATTAAGAAAATTTTATGCAGATGAGGTTATAAGGATAAAATATCTTTACATATGATATCGGTAAAAGAAAACTTGACAAGCATGAATTGCATTTTATACCTCATTGTGTTATATTTTTATTTGATTACGTTAAATTTTGCACAAATAAAATTACTTCAGATACAAGGAGGTTTTAATAATGAGTGAATTAAGAGGAGCTTGTATATTCGGCCAGTCCGGTGGGCCTACATCGGTTATAAATTCCAGTGCTGCGGGCGTTATACAGGAAGCATTAAAGCAGGATTGCATTACGGAGGTTTATGGTGCTGCACACGGCATCAAGGGTGTGCTTGATGAAATGTTCTATGACATGAGCAAGGAGGATCCGTACGAACTGGATCTTCTGAAGACTACTCCGTCATCAGCACTCGGTTCCGTCCGCTACAAGCTTAAAAAGGCGGAAGACGATGAAACAGATTACAAGAGACTGCTTGAAGTTTTCAAGAAATACAATATCCGCTATTTCTTCTATAACGGCGGCAATGATTCCATGGATACCTGCAACAAGGTAAGCAAATACATGCAGAAATCCGGCTATGAATGCAGAGTCATGGGAGTGCCCAAGACAGTAGACAACGACCTTTGGGGAACAGACCACTGTCCGGGTTATGGAAGTGCTGCAAAATATATTGCCACTTCTATCATGGAAGTATACCACGATGCCAGAGTGTATGACACAGGTATGATAACCGTCCTTGAAATAATGGGAAGAAATGCAGGCTGGCTCACGGCAGCTTCGGCTTTGGCCGCTTACAAAGGTAACGGCCCGGATTTGATATACCTTCCTGAGATTCCTTTTGACATGGAGAAGTTCCTTGCAGATGCAACAGAAATATACAATAAAAATAAAAAGGTCATAATAGCGGTTTCAGAAGGCATCAGGGACAAGGACGGAAAATATATATCCGAATACGGCTCCGACCTTGCTCAGAGCAAGGATGCTTTCGGGCATTCACAATTAGGCGGCCTTGCTTCCACACTTGCAAACATAGTAAAGAACAAGACGGGCGCCAAGGTACGTGGAATAGAATTCAGCCTTCTCCAGAGATGTGCAGCACATGTAGGTTCATTGACAGATGTGAACGAAGCTTATCTGGCAGGGCAAATGGCTGTGAGATATGCCGTTGAAGGAAAGTCCGACTACATGGTAGCCTTTGAAAGAGCTCAGGGACCGGAATACAAGTGCAACATCAAACTGATAAACCTGACAGACGTTGCAAACACCGAGAAGAAAATCCCGAGAGAATGGATAAACAAGGAAGGTAACGGCCTTACCCAGGATTTCATCGACTATGCCCTCCCATTGATTCAGGGTGAGTCTAAGCCTGTTCTTGAGAACGGACTTCCGCGCTTTGCAAACCTGAAAAAAGTTCTGGCAAAGAAATAATCCGTATAAAAAAATGAGGCTTGATTTCAAGCCTCATTTTATTTATTCTTTTATTCAACTTTTGCTCCGCACTTGGGACAATATAAAGCCTCGTCGTCAATATGGGCAAGGCAGGCCTTACATTCTCTCAGCTTCTTGATTTCCATGATTTTTTGTTTCAATTCGTCTATGATCTTTTCACATTTTGCAATCTCTTCACAGCTGATACTGAGTTCCGCTTCCACAGGTTTTCCATCCCTGTAATGCTCATATACAGCTTTACCGATTTCAAGCAGCCGGTCTTTTATTTTGTCCTCTTCCGACTTTACCAGCAGGTTCAACTTAGTTACTTCAATGATTTCATTAGATGCTTTTATAGCAGTCTTTCCTGCATTTGCAAGTTTTTCTTTCACCGCATCGAACAATGCCATACCAACAACTCCTTCCCTATTTATCTCCAATTTGAATAATTTCTTCATAAGTAATTTCATTACAAGTAATTTTTTCCACCTGTATTTCACTATTTATTCTACATAAGATGAAGAAAATTTTCAATATAATTTCACAGAAGCAAGGGCAAGCAAGGGGACGGTTCTTTTGCTTCCTTATACTCTAAATACAAGATTTGGTGAAATACCTAGTGCTTTCACTACAAAGTAATACAAAAACTGACTTCCATCAAGAGGAAGAGAAATATAGATTATTCATTAAGGCAAAGGGCAGACATATGTCTGTACGGCCTTATTCAGGGAGTACCTGGGCTAAATCCGGGTATCCTAAAAGATTAAGAGCCACATATTTAAGAACGGAAGCAGTATATACTTAATTATTTGCGTTACTTTGTGGTAACGCCGCTAGTCCCCCCACAACATGTAATCAATTTTATAATGATAATAATGTTATTTTTCGACGTACATATAAAAAATCATTCAACTAAGTAAAAATTAAGATATACATACTCATCAATCTTTATGTTTATATATATATATAAAGTTTAACCATCAATTTCCTACACTTTCCCCCCGCCATTGACAGCATAAAATTCACCCCAGGAATATAGTATAAGATATCTGAGGTGTTTTCAATAACCCCGTCTCCTTGTCACTCTTCCCTACTTTTTCGTAACAATGTATATGCTTTCTCCGGCATTTTAATTTCATTGCGGAAGTTCCTGAAAGGGTCCTTCGTTTCTTCCATATGCTTGTTAAGAGTATTTCTTAATTCTTCCAGGATAGAGGTGTATTCCTGTGACTTTGCTACATTATTCATCTCCCCTGGATCCTTTTCAAGGTCATAAAGTTCTTCAGAACACCTATCCGTGGAATAGAAATCAAATACTGCCCTGTTTTTCCTGAAATCGATTGTACTCAATTCGATCTCTGGGATAAGGAAATCGAATATGCAAATATCCAGTCCATTTCGTATGTATTTATATTGATGTGAGCGGACCATTCTAGACGGGTTAAAATGATTATTGTAATTCTCTTCCGCAAAAACATACTGTCTTTGTCCGTGTGCTCCCTTGTCCGCTCCAGAAGCACTGTCTTTGAGCTCGGAAAGCATTTTTTTAAGACTTATGCCTTCTACATATTCAGGAATAGGGATACCTAAATAATCAAGTATCGTCGGCAGAATATCCACATGACTGGTCAGGGAATCAAATATTTTATGGGATGGAAGCACTCCTTCATATGACATTACCAGGGCTGTCTGTGTTCCGCCATCATAAAGTGTAGCTTTGGAATGCATGAAGGAAGCTCCATGGTCAGTAGTAAACACAATAAGTGTATTTCTTCTGATATCATTTTTATGAACAGCATCCATAATCTTCCCAACCATTTTATCTACAAGTTTTATGGCTCCATAAAAATCTGCAAGATCGCTCCGCAACTCAGGAATATCCGGAAGATATGGTCTTACTTCAACATCTTTTGGATCAGAAGGTTCGTAAGAATCATGTTTAAAGTGCGAAGGATTCATGCTCATCCTGTGTACTTCGGAAAACCCCAGGGCAGCAAAGAAGGGTTTGCTGCTTTCACTGCCTTGCTCCAGCCACTCAATGAACGCCGGAGTTACCTCATCACAGTGCATTGATTTCACATCATGAACTATTTCATACCCGAGCCGGAAGGGGTCCCAATGTTCATGCTGGAAACCAAATAGATGCGTCTTATACCCGTTCTCCTTCAAAATAGCCGGCAGCGGTCTGCATTTTTCCGTATCGAGTTCCCAGCCCCGGTGGACTAGTCCCATCATTCCATTGGTATGCGGATAACAGCCTGTAACTATAGAAGCCCGGCTGGGAGAACAGATGGCCCCTGCAGAAAAATGGTTTTTGAAAAGAATTCCGTCCTCGGCAAGTCTATCAATGTTTGGCGTTGGTACTGGCGTTCCGTAACATCCGAGATAATTCCCCAGATCATGACAGGTTATGAAAATAATATTCGGCTTCATAACTGTTTTCCCCCTTATCTTGTTTATGGATTACAGTTTTTTCATTTGCTTTTGTTCTCACTATATGCCCGTTGCAACTTATTGTCAATATAATCTAAAAACCGCCCCCCTGCTTCCTTATTCAAATTCCCTGAAACCCATTGCAAGCCAGTCTTTTCTCTGTGGGGACGCTTCTCAATTAGTTAAGGATTTAAGCTGTCCTGACAGACATTAGCT
>CALMWN010000429.1 GCA_937873555.1 uncultured Clostridia bacterium | reverse complement strand
TAATTATACCATACTTTTCGATATGGAATTCAGTTATTTATAGTTAAAAATAGTATATTATTGGATTTCAAAAGGTGGTAGAATTAATACATAAGAGATCTGGTTTCCTCCATGACAGTTGCAATTGTGGCTATTCCCCAATCAATGGCTTATGCCATAATTGCAGGTGTGAATCCCGTTTATGGCATTTATACGGCTATTGTATCAACTATTCTAAGCTCGCTTTTCGGAAGCTCGAACTATCTTATTGCAGGCCCTACAAATGCAATTTCGTTATTAGTCGCAAGCGGTATGAGAAACTATATGGGGATGGACAATACTTACGACATGCTTTTTCTTATGACCTTCATGGTTGGTATTTTACAGATTTTGTTCGGTGTTATGAAGCTGGGAAGGGTTATAAACTACGTAAAAAGCTTTGGCAAGGGCGAATGAATTGATCAGAAGGGAATCAGAAAGTATGTAGATTTCCGGAGCAAGGACGTGTTAAATTTTAACAGCTGTAAGGCTATGAAATATGAAGCAATTTGATGAATTTAAGACATTTCATTATGATAATATGCTCTATTATAGAAATTGGCTGATTTTTTGTCATTTTTCTTGATTTTTTGAAGCTTTTTCTGTATAATCATCCTTGTTAGATTTGTAATTGGAATTTGGGGGTGTTGATATGGGAAAAGCTTTGATTATAGGTGCTGGAGGCGTTTCTAGTGTTGTTATCCACAAATGTTGCCAGAATCCAGAGATTTTTGAAGAGATTTGTATAGCAAGCAGAACGATCGAAAAATGCGATGCTATTAAAAATAAATTGTCAGGAAGCCGTACAAAAATTCATACTGCTCAGCTTGATGCAGATAATACCGATATGGTAATTGATCTGATAAAAAGCTTTGGGCCGGATATTGTTATAAATGTCGCCCTCCCTTATCAGGATTTGTCCATAATGGATGCCTGCCTTGCGACAGGAATCCATTATGTTGATACTGCCAACTATGAACCGCCTGAAACGCCTAAATTCGAGTATAAATGGCAGTGGGCATACAGGGAGAAATTTGAAAAGGCAGGAATAACCGCATTGCTGGGAAGCGGGTTTGATCCTGGTGTTACCGGTGTTTTTTGCGCATATGCCCAAAAACATTATTTTGACGAAATTCATTCAATTGATATTGTCGATGCAAATGCGGGAGATCATGGATACCCCTTTGCAACCAATTTCAACCCTGAAATAAACATCCGTGAAATAACAGCAAACGGAAGATACTTTGAAAATGGCGAATGGGTGGAAACTGAGCCCCTCTCAATTAAAAAAATCTATGATCTGCCGGAGATAGGTCCTAAAAACATCTATCTTTTATACCATGAGGAGTTGGAGTCCTTAGCTGTTAATATAAAAGGGATAAAGAAAATAAGATTCTGGATGACCTTTTCCGATAATTACCTGAATCATTTGCGTGTCCTTGAAAATGTCGGGATGACATCAATTCAGCCGATTGTTTATGAGGAGCAGCAGATAATTCCTCTGCAGTTTTTGAAGGCCATACTCCCGGATCCTGCCTCTCTTGGGCCGAGAACAAAAGGGAAGACCAATATAGGCTGTATAATGAAGGGAATAAAAGACGGAAAGCCAAAAACATATTATGTATATAATGTCTGCGTTCATGAGGAATGCTATAAGGAAGTCGGTTCGCAGGCAATTTCCTACACAACCGGGGTTCCGGCAATGATAGGGGCTATGTTGATTTTGAAAGGTATATGGAAGAAACCGGGTGTTTTCAATGTTGAAGAATTTGACCCCGATCCTTTTATGGAAGCCTTGAATAAATATGGATTACCCTGGCAGGAGGATTTTTCACCGGTGCTTCTGGATTGAAGCAAGCCGGAACGGAGATTAAAATATGAGCATTGATTTCAGTAAACTACCAACACCGTTCTATATTGTCGATGAAAGACTACTTGTAAAAAATCTTGAAATACTGCAAACTGTCCAGCAAAGGACGGGGTGCAGTATTCTTCTTGCTTTAAAGGGTTTTTCAATGCATTCGGTATTTCCCCTGATAGGCAGATACCTGAAAGGCATAACCGCAAGCTCGCTGTTTGAGGCCAGACTCGGCTATGAAAAAATGGGAAAGGAAGTTCATATTTATTCACCTGCATATATTGACGAGGAATTTGATGAAATAATGAAATACTGTGACCATATTGTTTTTAATTCCTTTGGTCAATGGAGCAGGTTTAAGGATAAAGTGAAAAATACAAATTCAAGGAAAATTGAATGTGGCATCCGTGTGAATCCTGAATATTCTGAAATTGAGACTCCCATTTACAATCCCTGTTACACTCACTCAAGGCTGGGAGTGACTCTGTCGAATTTTAGGCATGAAGAGCTTGAAGGAATTGACGGACTCCATTTTCACACAATGTGTGAGCAGAATTCGGATACACTTGAACGGACTGTGAAAGTGGTGGATGAAAAGTTCGGGAAATTCCTGAAAAATATGAAATGGCTCAATCTGGGCGGCGGCCATCATATTACCAGGCCTGACTATGACATCGAGACACTTGTCGGATGTATTCTGTTTTTAAAGGAAAAGTATTCATTGGACGTATATCTGGAACCGGGTGAGGCGGTTGCTTTGAATACGGGTTTTCTTGTTGCCGGCGTCCTTGACATAGTTGACAACGGGATGAAAATCGCCATTCTGGACACATCGGCGGCATGCCATATGCCCGATGTGCTCGAAATGCCTTACAAGCCTAACATTATCGGTGCAGGAAAGCCTGATGAACTGGATTATACCTACAGACTTGGAGGAAATACCTGCCTTGCAGGAGACATTATAGGAGATTATTCCTTCAAACAGCCTTTAAAGCCGGGAGACAGGGTTGTATTCACCGATATGGCCCATTATACCATGGTCAAGAATAATACGTTCAATGGTGTAAACCTTCCTTCCATTGTGCTTTACAATGAAGAGGAGGGTATTAAAGTCATAAGACGGTTCGGGTATGAAGATTTTAAAACCCGCTTGTCATAAATCACCAATATAATTATTGAAAGAGAAAAATCAGGTCTGACAGCCTGATTTTTCTCTTTCAAGCATATAGAAACATATGCCTATACAAAATTAGATGCAAAATTAGAAGGAAAATGAAATATCATGTAGAATCTTATAGATTTATGGAAGATTTCATTACAGGGATAAATTTTATCGAAGCAGTTGCCATAAAAAATATGATGAGGTGGCTAAATGGACCGGAATATTTTATTCTATGCCAGGAGTTTATTCAGTAATGAACTGAAGGATGTCCCAGAGAAATATATAATGGAACTGATGTATGAGAAATCCAATGTCAATTTCATACGGCAGAGGGTCTATGCAATCATACTGATTATATGGAATATTTTTATGTGTATTTATGTAGGGGCGATCATCTTTAACAGGAATCTGCCAAGTATTCCGGAGTACAGGTATTTATTCTATTCACATGGAGCAATACTGCCTTACCTGGCATTATACCTGTGGAGGCTTCGCCGGAGAAACAAAAGCGCTTCCCTGGAGAATTACGCACGGGATAAATTCCTGTTCCTGGAGTTTATTACGGTTATGCTGCTGTGGGCCACTGCCATAACAATTATAGACCAGTCCGTGAACCGCCAGATAGTGGTATATGCATTGGGACTTACTGCTTTCTCGGTGAGCTTTCTGCTGAATATAAA
>CALMWN010000428.1 GCA_937873555.1 uncultured Clostridia bacterium | reverse complement strand
GCTCCAGCCCATGCTGGCGGAAGGCGAAGAGTATTCAAAAGATACCGAGATCATGATGAACAAAACGATAAAGAAGGTCAGCGAGGACTTTGAAATACTTAAGTTCAATACTGCTATTGCCAGCATGATGGCACTGGTGAATGAATTCTATGCAAAAGGCAGGGTAAACAAAGCGGAATTCAAAACACTGCTTTTACTGCTAAGTCCGGTTTCACCCCACATAGCAGAGGAGCTGTGGGAGGTCCAGGGCTACAAAGGCATGCTGAATGAACAGGAATGGCCGAAGTGGGATGAGAGCAAGACGGTTGAGGATATGATCGAAATAGCCATACAGATAAACGGAAAAGTGCGTGACAAGATTATGGCTGCCTCAGGGCTTGGAAAGCAGGAAATCGAGGACGTTGCAATGGCAAGCGGACAGGTCGGGGCACTGATTGAAGGTAAGACAGTAGTAAAGGTCATAGGTGTACCCGGCAAGCTTGTGAACATAGTTACAAAATAAATAAAAATAAAAGGGATTTGGGAAATTGACTGTTCAATTTTCCAAACCCTTTTTTTAACTTTGTTATTTAACTTCATAGCGCTTGATTTTCCTTGTGGTGGTTTTGGCGAATTCTTCTTCACGGATTGAAACCTGCCGGATATGCTTGTAGAGCGGCATGTTTTTATTTACATTCCGCACCTCGCTGTTTATCAGTTTGCGGATTTCCTCCTTTGAGCCTGTATCTATTTTCAGGCGGGAGTTTATTGCTTCAAAATCGGGAACTATTTGTGCATGCACCTGTGTCTCACCCGATACTTCATCATAGTCACCCCATACCATTGATTCCAGAATGTATGGGCTCCGGTTGAGATAGGACTCGACTTCCTCGGGATATATATTCTTTCCGTTTTTGGTGACTATCACGTTTTTCATTCTTCCGGTTATATATACGAAGCCGGAATTGTCCATATACCCCAGGTCACCTGTGAAGAGCCAGCCGTTTTTCAGGATTTTCCGGGTAGCCTCCTCATTATTGTAATATCCAAGCATTACATTATCGCCTTTTACAATAATTTCTCCGATCCCATCACTGCCGGGGCTGTCTATTTTGACCTCGGTCCCGGTTAAGGGGAAGCCTATGGAATTATCCTTGAAAATGAACTCGGTGTTAACTGTCACGATAGGAGAACATTCGGTCAGTCCATAACCCTGTATGGCCGGTACTCCCATAGCTCTGAAACCCTTGCAGACAACCGGGTCTATTGCAGCCGCTCCGGATATGACCAGCCTTATCCTGCCGCCCAGATTATCATGGACTTTTTTGAACAATTTTTTCCTTAAATCTATCTTAAGGATACTGTATGTGAAATTACTGACGGCTATTGCTGCTTTCAACATAAGCTTCAGGCCGGGCTTTTTTCCCGCCTGTTCCCAGACGCGCCTGTACATGCTCTCAAGTATCAGCGGCACCAGAAGGAGAATTGTCGGCCTTGTTTCCCTGAGGTTTCTGGGAATGTGCTTAAGCCCTTCTGCAAAAGAGATGGTGCAGCCGTTATATATCATGAGCAGGAAGCCGCAGGTACATTCGTATGCATGATGCAGCGGGAGGATGGACAGGACGGAGTCCTTGCTGTCTATAAGTATCATGGAACAAACTGCCGTTATATCGAAGCATATGTTTTTGTGACTGATCATTACTCCTTTTGCCAGGTCGGTAGTCCCGGATGTGAATAATAAAACAGCCTGTTCATCTGAAGCTATTTCCGTATCCAGGAAGGAACGGTCACCGGAAGCCAGAAGCTCCCTGCCGCTGTCAACCAGCCTTGCATATGAGAGGAAACAGCCTTCATCCTCGTCCAGGTCCATATTTATAAAATACTTTATTGTGGTTGTTGAGGCTTGTATTTTTTTCATGTCATCGCCGTACCTGCCGGAAAAAACCACCGCAGCAGCATTTGAACGCTGCAACAGGTTTTCAATCTCCACCGCGGGAAGCTCCTTATCCAGAGGGACAACCACACCTGTGCCGTTTACTGTAGAAAGATATGTAACACACCATTCATAACGGTTTTCGCCAATAACCGCAATGTATCCGCCCTTAAGACCCATACCGGCCAGAGCTGTTCCCAAAGCGTCCACATCATTTTTAAAATCGCTGTATGTAATGCCCTGATACATACCTGCCTTGTTCCTGGTATAAAAGGCATCCTTATTGCCGAACAATCTGCTGCTCTGTTCCAGCATATCTCTTAAGTCCTTGATTTTCCTGGTGTTATAAAGTGGGATATCAATCATCTTGCGCACTCCTTGAAATTCTTCCGGTAAAAATTATCTGAAGAAGCTGAAACGATAGTAAAGGCTTAAGAAAAGATATCTTTCAAGCCTTTGACTTCAATCTTCCTGCCTCCGGGCATTTACCATTTGAGAGACTCTTTTAAGACTGTCTCTTATACACATCTCCGAGCCCACGAGACAGGCAGAAAT
>CALMWN010000427.1 GCA_937873555.1 uncultured Clostridia bacterium | reverse complement strand
TCAGATGTGTATAAGAGACAGAGGCAGCACCGCCCCTTGTATCACCGTCAAGCTTGGTCAGTACTATGCCGTCTACTCCCAGCTTCTCATTGAAGCTTTCCGCAACATTCACGGCATCCTGTCCCGTCATGGAATCTACAACCAGAAGGATTTCATGTGGTTTCACTGCGCCTTTTATGTTTGAAAGCTCGTCCATCAGTTCTTCGTTGATGTGAAGACGTCCTGCGGTATCTATTATAACAAGATCGTTCATCTTGGATCTGGCATGCTCTATTGCTGCCTTCGCAATGTCAACCGGGTTCAGCTTGTCTCCGGCTGAAAATACAGGGATGTTCAACTGGTCCCCTACCACCTGCAGCTGCTTGATCGCAGCAGGCCTGTATATATCACACGCAACAAGCAGAGGACTTTTACCCTGCTTTCTCAGGAGGTTTGCAAGTTTTCCGGAGGTTGTGGTTTTACCGGCTCCCTGCAAACCTACCATCATAATTACGGTTGGGGGCTTCGGAGAGAACATCACCTTGCTGGGTACCCTCCCCAGCAAATCTATCAGCTCTTCATGCACTATCTTTATTACCTGTTGACCGGGCGTGAGGCTTTCCAATACGTCCTGCCCAACAGCCCTCTCAGACACCCTGCCTATAAATTCCTTCACAACCTTGAAATTTACATCGGCTTCCAGCAAGGCAAGTCTGATTTCCCTCATCATGTCCTTTACATCTTTTTCGGTGACCCTTCCCTGGCCACGGAGCTTTTTTATCGTTTCCTGCAGTTTACCCGATAATCCTTCAAAAAGAGACATCTATTCCTCCATATCTATCCAAAAACCCGCTCCCGGCATAAAAATTCATAATCCCTGGAGCCTGTCAGTCTTATATGATGTTCATTATTTCATTAATACCGTTCTCTATCCGTCTTAAAATTTCCTTATTCTTTTCATCCAATCCCCTGTAGTCAAAATCCTTTATAACCTCCAGCAGTTCCATGCTTTTTTTTCTCTGAAGTGAAAATTTCCGCACAAGGCCCAGCTTGTTTTCCAGCTCGGTCAATACGGCCTTGCCTCTTTTAA
This sequence comes from uncultured Clostridia bacterium, assembly GCA_937873555.1. Lineage (GTDB taxonomy): Bacteria > Bacillota > Clostridia > Acetivibrionales > CALMWN01 > CALMWN01. Next base: position 4,979 of record CALMWN010000427.1, on the reverse strand, counting down.
TATTATCATAAACTCCCTGCCTGCTGATATCCAGGTTTTCCGCTATCTCACCAAAAGACAGGTCATCATTGTAATGCATTTCAAGAATCACTTTCTGTCTTGAAGTCAGCATTTGTCCGTAGAAATCCAACAAAAGGCTTATTTCATATACTTTATCCATTTGTCCACTCCACTGGTGTAAAGTAAAAATACTTTACACCTTATTTTAAAGTATTAATAATTATAAGTCAAGGGCATGCGTATAAAAAAACCGTTAGTATGGCACAATGCCACTCTAACGGTTTTTTAAAGATGCTATTTTTTCAGTTCGTTTATCAGCTTGCCCATCTCGTCAAGCTGCTGCTTCAAGGAATCATATTTGCTTATAATATCGTTTATGATTTTCTCGTTATTGGCTTTTTCCTGTGTTCCAGGTGCTATACCGGGAGTGACCGCAGGAGGAGGTGCGGGCGCTGCAGCTTTTATCCCTGCAAACAGCTGATTCAATGCGTCGTCAAGCGTGGCACCGACACCATATTTAACTTCCTCACCCTTCTGATAGCCCACCACAATTTCCTTGATCTGTGGTATTGAAGAAGGTCCTGAGGATTTCACATATATCGGTTCAACATACAGGACGCTGTTTTCTATCGGTATTACAAGCAGGCTTCCCTTGAAAGCACGTGATCCTCCTGTATTCCACAATGACAGATCCTTTGACACCTTGTCGATGGTATTGATATTGGTATCTACCTGATAAGGTCCGTAAATGTTGGTGTTTTTGGGGAAATTGAACAATATGAGCTCACCGTATTTTTCAGCAGAATTTCTTACTGCAAGCCACGACACCATGTTGTTTTTTGTTGACGGGGTGAATGGTATCATGAGTATCAGCTCTTCCTTGCTGCCTAAATTTCCCGGCAGCCTTATCATATTGTAATAGGCATCAATATCACGCGTCTTGTTTGTATCAACACCGCCTGCGCTGTTATGTTCAGGATACTTGGCTATATCCCACAGGTCCTGTTTGCTGTAAAAAGTTGAAATATTCTGCGGATTGGCTTTGGGATCAAGATGATATCTTTTCATGATATCGGTCTGAACCCTGAACAGAAACTCAGGATACCTTGAATGCAGCGCTACATCCTGGGGCAATGGCCCGTCATTGAATATCCCCGGGTATATCTTCTTATATGTGTTGATGATAGGGTCGTTTTTGTCGATTATATAATACTTTGCATCTCCGTCATACGCATCTATGACAACCTTTACGGAATTCTTTATGTAGTTGAATGAATTGTACCCGTAAAACTGTGAATAAGGATACTGGTCCGTCATTGTATAGGCATCCAGCACCCATTTCAGCCTTCCGTCCGAGGTTATTATCATATACGGATCGTTGTCTATTGTCAGAAAAGGAACTGCTCTCTTTGCCCTTGCAACTACATCCCTGTTCAAAAGAAGCTTTGATTCGGAGGTAACATACCCTGATATCAGCATGTTCATGTCCTGGTATTTCATGGCAAAAAGCAGCCTGTTCATAAGATTCATTTTTATTCCGCCGGTACCCTTGTATGTGGTCTCGGTTGTCCCGTCATAATCAATTTCCTTCAGTCCTCCGCCGGCATTCACTATGACCTGGTCCTTTGTGAGTTCTCCATAGTAAATCCTCGGTTCTGAAAGCTTGAAGGCAGGATCCTTGGTATTCATTGCCAGATCCCTCAGGATGAAATCAACCTGTCCCTCGCTGGTAATGCTGTTGATGTAATTCACTACCACGCCGTAACCGTGGGTATACTTCAAAGTATTGTTTATGTATGTCTTGTCGGGCAGCTTATTTTTATCTATTTCGCGCGCTGCGATAAATACAGGCATTTCCCTGTTGTTTACCCTGTAATTTATGATGTCGCCGTCTGCAAAGGAGTAAAAATTCGTATTGCTTTGAAGCTGGTTGATATTGTCCATCGTGGCATTGTAATCAACTATACGGATATTGTCCACAGTGCCGCTGTTGCTTTTCAGTATGTCCGGTGTCAGGTCTGTCATGGTATTGAAATCATGGGGAATAATTTTATCTATATTATACGCTTCACGGGTTTTTTCCATGTTATATTTCAGGTAAGGGCTTTCAAGGTTGATTTCGTTGGGTTTTACAATAAAGCCCTGCAGTACGACTGAAACCAGTGTTACAAGAAACCATACCGCTGGAAAGACTGAGATGGTGTATGCCGCATTCCTTAGCCTTCCCCTCCAGATATAGATAAACGAAGCTATGACTATAACAGCTATTATAATGGGGGCGGCGTAAAAATACTTCAGCCACAGGTTCACATCCACATAGCCTGCACCTGTCACTCCGACAAAATTCGAAAACAATATGCCTTCCCTCTCGAATTTATAGGAAAAAGCCTTTATAAGGAAGAAAAGTGCGATGTTTATGAGGTTGTGCCGAAGAAGACTTCTTACTTTCAGGTCCTGCATGGTAATATTGTTGTAAAGGGAGAAAATGACCAGTGCGTAGTACGCCAGCGTATAGACTATTACAAAAAGCCAAAGCGTTGAAATAAAACCGTATATCGACATGAGGAACGGCCTTTGGAGTACAAAATAACCTATATTATATCCGAATATGGGATCACTGTTGTCAAATGATGAAGCATTCAAAAAATTCAAAGCCTTCTGATAAAACTGGTCCTTTACAAGAAATGCCCCGATAGCCGAAATAACAAATGAAATGCTGTAGTTTGGCAGCTTTAAATCCGGATGGCCGTTTTCCTTGAGATACTCTTTTATGTTTCGTTTCACAAATACATTGGTAATGCTGATTACTATGAAAATAAGCGCAAAGCTTACCGCGGAAAACAGTATTTTGTATTTTATATTGGTTATATATACCGATGACAGTTTGCCTATTTCATCCAGCTGAATTATCTCCATGTATATACTTGTAGAAATAACTGCAATAATTGCTATTATCAAGGCTGCTGCAGCTGCAACCATCTTACCTTTGAAGTCGAACTTTCCTTTTTCCTTGTAATAATCGTATATCACTTTATCCCACCCCGCTTTTATTAAATTTTATAAATAATAATTTACTTGCTGATCTGCAAGGCGCAAACTATTTCTCTGCCGTTTACTTCGATATTCTTGTTCAGAATATTGATGGAATAACGGTTTTTGAAGATTTCAAGCTGCTTTTCCATCTCTTCTGCAGATTTTATGTAGTTTGCATCCACAATTATAATAATCTCATCATGAATATTTTTCTTATCATGGTCCCTTTTTTCCTGAGCGAGATAAACTCCTCTACCCTTCCCGCATATTGGGCAAGTGAGTACAAATCCATTCAAATGACCCTCGCCAAGGTACCATTCGGTTCTACACTCCTGCCTTGAACATTGATATTTATACATAGCTGCAAATATTCCTCCTGCCGGAACTATATAGTTAACCAAATTTAAAAGTGATTTTATTCAGCAATGAAATCACCCCTTACACAGGTGATTTCCTATCTGGAAATCACTAAGTTTAAATTTGGTTATCTTTAGTGAATAATATATTCCCTTTTTCATATACTGGTAAAACATATTAAGCCATATTCTTCATTTTTTTGTTTATTCAAACAATGCCTTCACAAATTCCTTCGAATCAAACTTCTGCAGGTCATCCATTTTTTCTCCTACACCTATGAGCTTCACAGGTATATCGAGCTCTGACTTTATTGCAATTACAATACCGCCTTTTGCAGTTCCATCCAGCTTTGTCAGCACTATTCCGGTTATATCCGCTGTCTCGCTGAAGGTTTTCGCCTGAACAACCGCATTCTGACCTGTAGTTGCATCCAGTACAAGCAGCACCTCACGGCTTGCTCCCGGCAGCTCCCTGTCAATAACACGGGAAACCTTCTTCAATTCCTCCATAAGATTCTTTTTTGTATGAAGCCTTCCTGCAGTGTCGCATATCAGAACGTCATCCTTCCTTGCCTTGGCTGCCTGAATAGCATCATATATAACAGCTGCGGGGTCTGAACCCTCCGAATGCCTGATTATATCTACACCGACCCTGTTCGCCCACACTTCAAGCTGATCAATGGCTGCTGCCCTGAATGTGTCCCCTGCGGCCAGTATCACCTTTTTTCCGCTCTGTTTCAAGAGATTTGCTATTTTCCCTATCGACGTAGTTTTCCCCACCCCGTTTACTCCTATTACCATTATTATTGAGGGAGAGGTGTCAAGCTTCAGTTCCGATCCTTCATCCTTCAGTATCTCCGACAGTTCTTCCTGTAAAAGACCTTTTACCTCCCTCGGATCCGTCAGCTTTCTTTCCTTGACCTTCTTTTTGAGATCCTCAATGATTTTAAGTGTCGTATCTATACCCACATCTGAAGTTATCAATATTTCTTCTAGTTCTTCAAACAGCTCCGCGTCGATTTTCCCAAAGGAAACAAGCACCTGATCGATTTTTTCCGTTATACCTTTTCTTGTTTTCTGAAGTCCCTCTTTCAGCCGGTCAAAAAAGCCCATATATGTCCTCCGTTTATTTTTTTCAGCTTGCCTTTTCACCCATTTTCATGGACACTATCTTGGATATTCCGTGCTCCTGCATGGTTACTCCGTAGAGTGTATCGGAAGCCTCCATGGTCCCTTTTCTGTGAGTTACCATTATAAACTGCGTTTGTCCTGTAAAGCCCTTTATGTATTGTGCAAACCTGTATACATTGGCATCATCGAGTGCTGCCTCGATTTCATCCAGTATGCAGAAAGGGGCAGGCTTTAAACGTAATATCGAAAACAGCAGGGCGATTGCTGTAAACGCTCTTTCTCCGCCTGACAGCAGCATCATGTTCTGCAGCTTTTTACCCGGCGGCTGCACTTCTATCTCTATGCCGCTCTCAAGAACATTTTCCTTGTCTGCCAGTATCAGGCCTGCTCGTCCACCATCAAACAGCTCTTTGAAAACCAGGTTGAAATTCTCGTTTATGAGCTTGAACTGTTCCATAA
>CALMWN010000426.1 GCA_937873555.1 uncultured Clostridia bacterium | reverse complement strand
GTGTATGGAAGAGCGGCAGGCAACAATAGACGGGGAAACAAAACGGCTTACCAGTCCTTTCTTTGTTATAGCAACCCAGAATCCCGTTGAAACGCAGGGGACTTTTCCTCTCCCTGAAGCCCAGCTGGACAGATTCTTTGTCAGATTAAAAGTCGGCTATCCTTCTGTGGCAGAGGGCAGGGAGATACTGGACAGATTCCAGAAGGACAGCCCTTTTCCATCCCTGGAATGTGTGGCAAAGCAGGAAGAAATTGTAGATGCGCAGCAATCCTTCACAGCTGTGAATATAAACAATGTATTGAAGGATTATATCATAGAGATTATTGAGGCAACCCGGAAGCATGAGAGAGTTTTGCTCGGAGTGAGTCCCAGGGGAAGCCTTGCTCTTATGAAGGCTTCCCAGGCGTTTGCGGTTATCAGGGGCCGTGATTTTGTAACGCCTGATGATGTCAAGGCTGTTGCACCATCCGTACTGGCACACAGGATGGTCCTGAAGGGCCATGCAATAGCCAGTGGTGCTGCTGCCGCAGAAAATGTAATAGCTGATATTTTAAAGAAGGTACCGGTCCCTGTTGAGGAAATTTAGAAGGGGGCGCATGGCTGCCTATGGAAATCGTTGCTGCTGTTATAATATTGTTTTTTGCAATTGCACTACAGGGTTTCATATATAACAGGTTTGTATTTTACAAGCTTGACTACATGTGTGAATTTAGTGCTATTGAAGCCCACGAAGGTGACGAAATCTTATTCGTCGAAACCATACACAACAAAAAGCTGCTGCCCGTACCGTGGCTCAGAGCGGATATACATTCTTCCCGCTGGCTGGATTTTGCAGGCGGATATTCGGTTATTGCCCAGGATGACAGGCGTATCACAAGCAGCTTTTCCTTAAAAAGCTACCAGAAAACCTTGAGGAGATGGAAACTCAAATGCCTAAAAAGAGGTGTCTTCACAACCGAGAATGTCACTTTGGTCAGCGGCGACCTTCTTGGCAACAGTATTGTTTCCATTCCTGTGCGGGTGGGTGCAAATCTGGTTGTCTATCCGCAGATAGTCAATATAGAGGATTTGTTCATACCTGCCAATTACCTTCAGGGTGATACGATAGTCAGACGCTGGATCATAGACGATCCGTTCATAGTCTCGGGTGCAAGGGAGTATACACCCGGAGATTCCATGAACAGAATACATTGGAGTACTTCAGCGAAAGAAGGGCGGCTGATGGTAAGAAAGAATGATTTTACCTCACAGCTGAGCCTTACGGTTTTTTTAAATATGCAGTCCATTGAATATGAATATGATGCTGTTGTAGACAGAGCCAAAATTGAATTTGGTATCAAGGTCACTGCCACGGTACTGGACAGGGCATTAAGAATGTGCATTCCTGTCAGGATGGCCGTGAATGGTTGTACTTCCGATGAAAACCGCAAAATGATATTTACTGGAGAATCCGCAGGGAAAGACCATATCAGCGGGCTTATGAAAATACTTGCCAGGCTGGAATTGAAAAGCCTTAAGGATTTTGAGGGGTATTTGAAGGAAACTGCATGGAGCATTGAAAACAGTGATGTCATTATTATAACTTCGTATATGAATGAAGGTATAAGCGATATTGTGCGGAAAATCAAGACCCAGGGAAATCATGTAAAGGTAATATTATTATGTGATATTGCTGAGGCAGGAGATTTGCCTGGAGATATTGATATATACTTATTGTCGGGAGCAGGTAGCGTTAATGAGTGAAAAAATCAGGCTGCGTTTAATGAAATCAATAGCACTGGGTGCGTTTTTTTCTCTGGTTTATCCTTGGGTTCCTTTTGCCAGAACCTTACTGTTTGGCATGCAAGAGAATTATCTGAACCTTCTGTTTTCCTTGATGGTGTATTCAGCCGGCTTTGCTGTAAGCGTATACCTGATAAGGGATGATTCAGGGTTCGCAAGAAAACTGCGTTCGCACCCTGCAATGGAACTGATGCTGGGAGACGACTCACAAATGCAGCTTGTACTTAAGGCAACTGCTTTAATTACAATGGTAATTCCAGCAGCAATGGTATCGATTGTGCATTTTAAATATGGACTACCTAGGGCTTTATTTGAAGCGGCTGTCTCAATGTTGTTCTATGTTATGGGAATGAGAGGAAGGAATCTGGATTTTGGAAGTATTATCTCAAGAAAAAATACATATACCGGAATTTTTTTCTTTGGAGGGTACTTTTTCATTTCAGAGCATTTTGAATTTTTTTACTATTTAAAGCCACTGATAATAGGCTGTCTCTTATACACATCTGACGCTGCCGACGAAGAGGATAGTG
>CALMWN010000425.1 GCA_937873555.1 uncultured Clostridia bacterium | reverse complement strand
ATATAATACTTTTTAATGGCATTTGCCATATTTTTATATCTTAACAAAACATATTGTGTTTTTATGGCAAAATTGCGATAATATAATGGATGTTAAATTATAACCAGCATGTGATTTCCAAACAGGAGAATACATAATGAACATAGAAATAAACAAGCGGCTTTTCAAGTTTACGCCTACCAATATTGTAACTGTCTCACTCATCTGCTTCATATTTATAATGCTTGCTGTCACAGCACAAATAACATATTCTATTTTGAAATTTGACAGGGTATATAAGGGTGTATATATCAACGACCTGAATGTTGCCAACCTTTCAAGGGATGAACTGTCTGTTATGCTGAAGGACAAGTATCAGAGCAAGGTCAAGGATTCCGCGCTGAGCTTGAAAAGCCAGGATAAGTTTGAAAGGCTCTCTTTTTCTGATATGGGCGTCAGCTACAATATAGAAGAGGCAGTTAAAAGTGCTTACGGCGTCGGAAGGACAGGCGGACTGTTTCAAAGACTATATGACATTTATAAAACCGGAAAGGAAGTCAGAAGGTTTGAGCTTTCATATACTTATGACGGGAAAAAGGTAGAAGATGCAGTTCAATCTTTATATGACAAAACCTTTAAGAGCGTTAAAAATGCCGATTTACTCATACAGGCAGATAAGGTTACCATACGTTCCGGCCATCATGGACAGAACATCGATAAAAAAGCAGTTATCAGTGAAATTGAAAACCATATTAAGGCACTTAATGTGGAAACCCTGAAAATACCTGTTGTAACAACCCCCCCCAATCATATTAATGTAGATGATTTCTATACTCAAATAAACAGGGAAACAAAAGATGCCCAACCAAAAGTGGAAAACAACAATGTGACGGTCATTCCGGAAGTTACCGGACGTAGCATAGAAAAATCCACACTTTCAGCTATTGCTGCGGAGTTGGACAAAACTGAAGATGTAGAAAAGATTCTGCCTGTTGTATTTACAGCTCCGAAATTAACGGTGGAGGATGTTAAAAAGTCTTTGTTCAAGGACACACTGGGTACTATGAGCACACAATTTTATACATACACCCAGAATGATGCAAACAGGGGCGAAAATATCAAACTGGCCGTTTCAAAGATAAATGGAAAAATACTGGAGCCGGGAGAAGCTTTCTCATTTAATGGCATTGTAGGCCCGAGAAGTGTTGAAAGCGGCTATAAGATAGCTCATGTATACTCGGATGGACAAATAATAGATGATGTCGGCGGGGGAATATGCCAGGTATCAACCACATTGTATAATTCAGTCCTTTTCTCCGACCTTGATGTAGTTGAACGGACAAACCACATGTTCACGGTCGGTTATGTTCCACTGGGCAGAGATGCTGCAGTGTCATATGGAGATGTTGATTTTAAATTCAAAAATTCAACTGATTGGCCACTGAAAATCGAAGGCTGGGTTACCGGCGACAACAGAATATTCTTTTCCTTGAAAGGAACAAATGTGTCTCCGGGCAAGGTTGTAGAGATAAATTCCACTCCGGTGAAGACACTGAACTTTACAACCAAATATATTGATGATCCTTCTTTTCCACAGGGCGAGTCAATAATATCCCGCGACGGTATAACCGGTTATATAGTGGATACCTACAAGGTCATAAAGAAGGATGGCAATGTGGTAAGTGAAACAAAGCTCTATACAAGCATTTACAATCCACTTCAAAAAGAAGTAAGGAGAGGTACCGGAAAGCCTTAAGTAGTATTAGATTTAAAGGGAACAAAAGTCTTAGCCGTGACTTTTGTTCCCTTTATTATGTTGTGTTGCCGGTATTTTTTTAGTAAGTATCCACACTGGCAGCCCCATTACTTCTCAGGACGGATGCGACCTGATTTACCTTGTCGTCGTCGGTCTTCATGCTGAACAGAATTTTACCTGCTTTTATGTCAGTTTCATACTGTTTGCTTTTGTTCTCGGGAATTCCGAGATCTACCAGGCCACCCACAATACCACCTGTAACAGCACCTGAAATCAAACCCGTAATAGGTCCCGCAGCTGCAACTATACCAAGTCCGGGTATTACCATGCTGCCCGCACCGATAAGCAAGCCCGCCAATCCGCCTAATACTCCGCCTGTTACTACACCATCGGATATGTTATCATTTGTCGCTCTTGTTCCTGTTGTGCCCATAGTCGCAGTAGTCCCTGCAGTAGTCCCTGTTGTTGTACCGGTATCATTACCAGATTGTTTTGCGACAATGGAAATGTCATCTGTCCTCAAGCCCTGGTCCTTTATTTGCCTTGCAGCCTTCTCCGCATAACTGTAATTGTCAAAAATTGCCACAACGGTTTTCGACATGAATAATTCCTCCTTTAATAATTTTATTTAGCTTTCTTCAAAAACCTTCTAATTATTCGTCAACGTTAATTCGTAGCATAATGTAATTATTTTTTAATATTTTTATTCTCAAGTTCGTTATATAATTTAATTATTGGGCTCGTTCCATATAAATATTCACGCTCTTGAGGTGTACACAAATGAAAAAATTGTTTATAATTAAAATATTCCTGGTTTTAGCAATAATTTATGCTTTCATGACCACCGTAAGTGCCTCAGACACTTTAAACCTTCAAAACGAGAGTGCTGATACGCTTGTCAGGTTAAAGCTTATACAGGGATATGAAGATGGAAGCCTGAGATTGCAGGACAAGATAAAACGAAGTGAGTTCATTGCACTGGTAGTCAGGATGGCAGGTTTGGATAAAAATACCGACATTTCCGGTGTCAATATTGTATTTAAAGATATTACTTCCAGTCATTGGGCATATAATTATGTTAAAATAGCAATAAAGAACAAACTGGTGAATGGGTACCCTGATAACACCTTTGCACCTGACAACTTTGTGACATATCCGGAAGCTATGGCTGTTTTAATACGGCTTCTCGGATATGAAGGAACAATGTCCGGTAATTGGCCGGATAATGTAATCAACTTAAGCTCCCAGCTTGGTATAAACAAAGGTTTGTCTCTTCCGCAGGACAGGCAGCTTACCCGGGGGGAAACAGCAGTTCTGGTAAAGAACTCTTTGTCAATTGATTTATACGGTTTATAATCAAACTTATCATGTATTTTTATTCGTAAAACTAATATTTTCAGGAGAATTCCAATGCAGCTTCAGGGTTTGTTATTTTTATTTTTTATGCTGGTCCTTTTGCCTATTATGATTATATCCTCAAATCATAATGTTTTTTTTATAACATTGGCAGTAATATTATTGGTAGTTTCTATAAGGAAAGTATACATAACGGTTTTCAATGTAAAACCGGCTTTAAGCGAGGTAGATAAAGAGACTGAAGCGGACTTTCAGGAAATGACAAATCTTGATACAAAAAAGTTCGGTACAGGAATAAAAGTTGCAAAAAGCTTATTTACAATATTGTTCTTTTCCTATTGTACATTTTTCATAAATAGTATTTGGATCAAGCTGTTAATTTCGCTTATTACCGTCTACTTTATTCACGACATTGTCAACAGCTTGAAAAGCAGTGGAGATACAGGGGTAAGCAGAGCAGGAAGCAAGCTTAAGGTTTTCCTTGATCTGGCCGTCAATATCAGCATCATTATAATAATTTTACTTGTCGGCTGCAATAAGTTCTTCAGGAACATAATTTAGTGTATGTAAAACATCATTTTTGTGATATTGAAGGATTCAATTGTAAAAATGCACATTTTATCTAATGTTAGCATACTTTTAGTTAAAAATACACATTTTTTGCAAGAAATAAACATCATAGTTGCATATTATTCTGGATTTTTGTTAAAAACTATTGAATGTACAATATATCCATGTTATAATCCCGTATTTGACACTTGCTCAAAATATTAATCCTGTAAAGCCTTGATAT
>CALMWN010000424.1 GCA_937873555.1 uncultured Clostridia bacterium | reverse complement strand
ATAAGAGACAGATTGAAGGGTGAGAAAAACATTCATGGAAATAAGAAAAAACGATACCTTTACAATTGATATAACAGGTATGACACATGAAGGTCAGGGTGTTGGCAGGATAGAGAACTTCACCGTTTTTGTGGATGGTGCGGTTGAGGGTGAAACCGCGGATATAAGAATTATAAAAATAACCAAAAGCTATGCTGCGGGTAAATTGATAAGATTGGTAAAAACAGCGCCTGCAAGGACCAGACCGTTCTGCGGGGTATATGGCAGGTGTGGCGGCTGCAGTCTCCAGCATATAGATTATGAAGCACAGCTCAAGTTCAAGACCGGTGTGGTCAGGGAGGCCGTCAAAAGGATAGGAAAGCTGGAAGATGTAGTCGTGCATGAAACGATAGGAATGAGCAGGGCGTTAAATTACCGGAATAAAGCGCAGTTTCCCGTCGGCTTTTCCGGGGATGCCCCTGTTATCGGGTTTTATGCAAGCAGGTCACACAGCATAATCAATAGTGATATCTGTGGAATACAGGACGAGAAAAGTGACAGGATCAGGGAGGTTGTAAGAAAGTTTCTGATTGACAACAGTGTGAGCGTATATGACGAAGTGACCGGAAAAGGTCTGGTCAGGCATGTGATGACACGTACCGGCTTTAAAACCGGAGAGGTCATGGTGGTTGTCGTAATCAACGGCAGCAGCCTTCCCTCGGGGCAGCAGCTGGTGGACAGCCTTTGCAGGGAGGTTCCGGACATCAGGAGTATAATTCTGAACATAAACACCAAAAACACCAATGTCGTTCTGGGTGAAAGGAACAAAGTGCTTTATGGAAATGATACCATTACTGATTACATAGGGAAATTCAAGTTTGAGATATCACCTCTTTCCTTCTTTCAGGTAAATCCGGTACAGACAGAGGTATTGTACGGCAAGGCACTGGAATATGCACAGCTTTCGGGCAGTGAAACTGTCTTTGACCTGTACTGCGGAATCGGCACGATAGCCCTGTTCCTGTCTGAAAAGTCCAAAAAGGTTTACGGTGTGGAGGTTGTGGAGGATGCGGTCAGGGATGCGAAGAGGAATGCCCGTATAAACAATGTTGAAAATGCTGAATTCATAGCAGGAGAAGCGGAGGTTGTTGTTCCCGGGATTTACAGGCAGGGTGTCAGGGCGGACGTGGTAGTGGTCGATCCCCCCAGAAAGGGCTGTGACGAAAGGCTTCTGGAAACCCTTGTGAAAATGGACCCCTCGAGGATTTTATATGTTTCATGCAATCCGTCGACTTTGGCACGGGATTTGAACTATCTGGCAGCAAACGGATACAGGGCTGTGGAGATACAACCGGTGGACATGTTCCCGCATACGGGGCACGTGGAGACGGTAGTTCGGCTTGATAGAAAACACAGTTGAAAGATAGAATATGGATTTATTTAGGGGGGATATAGTGAAACGAGCATATTACGAAAGCGATTTGAAGGACTTCCTAAAGCAAGATGATAACTTTATATTAGGAGAATTGGTGTCAAATAATCAATTTGCTCTCGAAGATTTACAGCGTAATACATGGCAGGAAGAAATAATAATACTAAAAAATGAACTAGCAATACTGGATGATGGTTATATTATTTTTGAGTATACGATACCACGGATTGGAAGTAGAATAGATATTGTATTTATTTATCGTGGATTAATCTTCCTAATGGAATTTAAAGTTGGTGAAAATAACTATTCGAAACAAGCTGCAGATCAAGTAATGGATTATGCTCTTGATTTAAAGTACTTTCATAAGGTAAGCAATAATAAGAAGTTAATTCCTTTACTGATTTGTACTGCTGCGGAAGAACGGAATGTTGAGATACGCATGATGGAAGATGGAATATTTAATGTTTTGCATTGCAATAAAGGTAACATAAGGAAAACAATAGAACAGATAACTATGGTTTACCATGGAGATCATTTTGAAGCTACAGAATGGACGCAATCTGTCTATATGCCTACACCGACAATTGTTGAAGCTGCGCAGGCAATGTATAGAGGGCATAATGTAGAAGAAATATCAAGAAGTGATGCTGGGACAGAAAATTTAGGGGCAACCACAGTGGCAATAAATAAAATTATTGATTATAGCAAAGAATGCCATAGAAAGTCTATTTGTTTTATTACAGGTGTTCCTGGTGCCGGAAAAACACTAGCAGGATTAAATATTGCTAATGAGCGACATAAATTTGATGAGGAAGAACATACTGTTTTTCTTTCAGGTAATCAGCCTTTAGTCGAAGTGCTTCAAGAAGCACTTGCCAGGGATGAAAGTAAGCGAAATAAAATTCCTAAAAAAGAAGCCGAGAGAAGGACAAAATCATTCATTCAAATAATACATAAGTTTAGAGATTCGGCGCTTACTTCTGAACAAGCACCAATAGAAAAAATTGCAATATTTGACGAAGCACAGCGTGCATGGAATGCGGATGCGCTATCAAAATTTATGCGACAGAAGAAAGGTGTTCCCGGCTTTGATATGTCAGAACCTGATTTTCTTATAAGTATAATGAATAGACATAGTGATTGGACCGTTATCATTTGTCTTGTTGGTGGAGGGCAAGAGATATATACAGGAGAGGCTGGTTTGGGTGATTGGTTTAAAGCATTAAAAAATAACTATATTGATTGGGATGTTTATTTGTCAAATCAAATTACAGACAGCGAATATGTTGGCGAAAGCTCAATTGAAGAGTTGTTAAGCGGAAAAGAGTACAAAATGGTCAATGAATTACATTTGGCGACTTCATTGCGATCATTTAGAAGTGAAAACGTGGCCGCATTTACAAAAGCTTTGTTGGATGTAAACATACAACAGGCTAGGCGATTATACGAAAAGTTAAAAGTTAATTATCCTCTTGTTATAACTAGAGACTTTGAAACTGCAAAAGCATGGGTCAAGAGTAAAGCCCGTGGAACAGAGAGGTATGGATTGCTTGCCAGTTCGGGAGCCAAAAGGCTCCGTTCCGAAGGAATATGGGTTCCTGCCGAAATTAACAATTTAAGCTGGTTTCTTAATGACTCAACTGATGTAGATTCATCATATTATTTGGAAGTGCCAGCTTCTGAATTTAAGGTTCAGGGATTAGAGGTTGATTATTCAGTTGTAGCATGGGATGCAAATTTTAGATATAAAGATGGAGAATTCAGTTATTACCGGTTTATGCGCTCGCAATGGCAAAATATGCGAAATGAGCAAAATAGGGTATACTTGAAGAATGCATATAGAGTATTGCTCACTCGGGCAAGACAGGGAATGGTTATATATGTTCCCAAAGGTAATGATTATGACCCTACATGCAAATTTTCTTTTTATGATGGAACCTTCAACTATCTTAAGGGTATAGGGATTGAAGAAATATAACTACAGTTGTTACTAATAGAGCTTTTTCGCAGCTTGAAATATTCCTTGATATAAGCAAATAGAAATGTGGTGCTGTTGGATTAAGATATGTTTTTGGCTATGTATTTATTAAATAGTATGGGGATTCTTCTGAAATTTTGTTAGGCATAGGTATTGGTGCATAGAAAGATAAAAGCTGATATACTAAAGTGCTATAAGGTGATCTTGTTGACTAAAGATATGTTTGACGCCAAAAAGCGAAGTGAAATAATGTCTCATATTCGTTCTAAAAATACAAAAGGTGAAATAATGGTACGAAAACACTTGCATCAATTAGGTTTTAGATTTCGCTTGCATGATGCAAAACTTCCTGGAAAACCTGATATTGTGCTTCCTAAATATAAATGTGTTGTTTTCATCCATGGATGTTTTTGGCATGCACATCAAGGATGCAAGTACTATAGTGATCCTAAAACAAATGCTAAGTACTGGATACCTAAAATTCAACAAACGCAGAAAGAGATGAGCAGGCGATAAACGAACTCAGATCTATGGGATGGAAAGTAGAAATTATTTGGGAATGTGAACTAAAAAAGGACGCGAGTGAACGTATGAATCGCTTGGCTACGTCAATTAAAGAGAATTTGGTTTAAGACAATAACGAACAAAATTAGTGCGCGTTATTGTCTTAATATAAACTATAGTGCTAGATATTTTATAAGGCATTCAGCTATAGCTTTTGCCATCATTGGAGGAACTGCATTCCCTACTTGCTGATATTGTGAGTCTTTTGTGCCGCAGAAAATAAAGCTATCAGGGAATGATTGCAACCTAGCCGATTCCCGAACGCTGACTGCCCGATCCAATTTCGGGTGAATCCACATAGATTTTCTTACATTTACTACTGTTCCGGAGGGCTCTTTACTGTTAAGTCGTAGATAAATTGTTTTTTGTGTTCTTTCTGGTTTGGCATATGTAGTTTTTAACTTATCAGGCAAACAATAAAAATTTTGCCCTTCGCCTATAACCTTAAATCTCTTCATAGCTTCTTCCGTGGTATTAGTTATTATGTGGTTGTGCAAATTTTTACTATCACCGCGCATTTTTATGGCATATTGGCTCATTGTCTCATCAATCGGTATAAGCGGGATAGCATCAGAGTCTTTGGAATAAGACACCGGATATTCCATTAAATCGAGGAAAGCATCTCCTACGGTTACTTTTTGAATTTCAGGTGGTTCTTTTGGCAAGGAAAAATCAGCACCTTTTATTATATCTGAACGAATGCCTATTATGATATAACGTTTCCTATCTTGTGGTACTCCAAACCATAAAGCATTTATTGTATTGCCTTTTTGGGCGTATTCATCTCCGAGGACTGCTTTTATATAATCTATAACAGCGTAAGATTGAACATGTCCTATCAAATGTTGAGTATTTCCTGCAAGTTCGAAACGACATATAATGCTATTATCATAAATTTCTTTAATGGCAAGAAGTGCTTTTTGAAAGTCTACAATATTTGCCAGGGATATTTGATATGCAGATATATCCAATGGGTTTTGCAAGCCTTCTTTAATATTTTGAAGATGTTTTCTAAGAAAATTGCTACACCTATCATCTGGCAATTGTGATAAATATGAAGTTATTTGGGCAATGATAGACTTTACATTGTTTGAAACAAATGGCTTCAAACGCTTTTCGTTACTCAGATTTTTAAATAATAACCGCAAAAAATCAGCGAGTTTTGTAGGTAAAAGTAATATTTTTACTCTTGCTTCATTATTCGCTATTGCTTGGATATCTAATTCATCAAAGCCTCTCTTGGTCAGGGTAATTGTTTCATCCTTCATAGGAATTTTTAAAGTTATGATAAAATCATGGTCAAAAGTTGAATCGAAAAAACGATGAGTCTCGGATTCTAACATGTCTACATTTTCCATTACAAAGGCCATTGGCTTAATTTCTTTGATAGCTCTGAAATACTCTTTAACAAGACTATTATTCATACTAATAATATGGTTTTTTTGCCTATTTGCATTTGAAAAGCCTTGACAAGGCGGGCCGCCGATTACTATATCTATTCCTCCAAGTTTTTTGCTGAGATCAGCGAAGTTGAAGTTAATGACATTATCTATCATTTGAAAATTTTCATCTAAAGGGTGGTTGTTAATATACGTTTGGCGTGCAGCAGGATTATTCTCGGCTGCAGCAACAATATTGAATTTGCCTGTTTGTGTAAAGCCGAGGCTTAAACCGCCCGCCCCTGCAAACAGGTCTATTATCTTCAACTTTCTATAATTCATAATTTTGCACCTGCTTTTTTAGTGAGATTTTTGTAAAAGTCATATTTGGTATCCTTTGCTTTCTTTCATCATTTTTCTGATCAATTCCACTGCGCTTTTGTTTTTGCTTAAATATGAGATAACATCAGGTGGGGCTGTTCCTTTTATTTCAGCATAGGTATCATAAACTTGAGTTTTATCTCCAAAATTAAGATTTTCTACAATACGTAATAATACTTCGTCTGTGGGGAATCCATTGCCATTTTCTATATCATTTAGAGTTCCGTAACTCATTTCACATGCAAATGCAAGACCTCTTAAAGATTGGTTATCTTTTGTTCTTTGATCCTTTAGTAGCTTTCCTAATAACCTTTTGTTCTTAACTGAAATCTTCAAATTAGCCCTCCTTCCATGTATGTTGTTAGTTAACAACTAACATTATATAACCAGAGGAAATCCTTGTCAATATGATAAGAAATGTTATAGCCTTCTTCTTTTAAAGGAAGCATGCGTAAATGGCATAGGTTATATGAGTTTTCAGTTCAAATAAAGGTACTGATATGAAATATAAAAAGATACTTTAATTAATAGTTGAATGAAATATATAAACTTATATGAGACATTAAGAAGTTTTGAATAGTGAAAATAAGCAGCATATCGCGTTGAACAAGATAAAAGTGTAGCATATAAAATTAAAATATAAACAATATTTAATAAATATATCGCAAATAATATCGCAAAAATCCGCAGTAGTATTATTTAGCAAATAAGAAACAATGAAAATAAAATGAAAAATGTAATATATATTTTAAAAATATTATGAAAATATTCTAAAAATATATTGACAATATTTACTGTATATTTTACAATAAATATAGATGGTAATAAATGAAAGGAGAATGTTTATTATGGAAGAGAACAAAAACAATGCATCAGAATCAAAAAGAGATAGGTTTATAAGAATAGCAGAGGCGAGGACAATAAAAATAATTGATATGCTGAGGCTATTAGGTAACTGCTCAAGCAAATCTACTTATGATTATACTGAAGAAGATGTTAAAAAGATATTTAGTACAATAGAAAAGGAACTGAAGGTTGCTAAAAACAAATTTACAGAAACCGAAGAAAAAGAAGATAAATTTTCCCTGAGATAGATTATTCTAAAACAGGGTAGCAAAGGGGTAAGTCAAATTGGCCGGAGATGAGTTAATTAGTAACAGTAAATACACTGTTGGAAGTTTGTTTGCCGGCATAGGGGGATTTTGTAAAGCTTTTAAAACTGTAGGTTTTCAAATAGCATGGGCTAATGATAATGATCTGAATGCTACGAATGCCTACGGTCATAACTTTCCAGAAGTGAATATCTTAGAAAAATCCATAAAAGACATATCTGTTTTAAAAGACAATATTCAGAATGTTGATGTTTTAACTGCAGGATTCCCCTGCCAGCCATTTTCTTTAGCAGGCAATAGACTTGGTTTTAAGGATGATAGAGGCAATTTGTTTTTTGAGATTATTAGGATTGTTAAGGAATTTGGTAAGGATAGACCTAAAATACTAGTGATGGAAAATGTAAAAAATCTGATTAGTCATGATTCAGGTAAAACAATTAGCAGGATTATGAATGAAATTCAAGCTGCTGGATACTGGTTTAATATTAATAATATGAAGGTCTTGAATACTAGGAACTATACCGAAATTCCGCAAAATAGAGAACGTTTATATATGGTAGCATTATCATGGGAGGTCTTCGATTATAACAGCTTTGTTTTTCCGCCTGAAGAGGAGGCTATCAAAGACCTGAAGTGTTTTCTTGATTTAGATAAACCTGCTGAACAGGAATTCTACTTTTGTGAAGAAACAAAGTATGGTAGGCTCTTTAAAGATAAAATTGAACAAGGTGATCCTGGCGCAATCTACCAACTTAGGCGAACATATGTTAGAGAAAATAAGTCGCAGTCAGTTTTTACACTAACAGCAAATATGGGTGGCGGCGGTCATAATGTTCCTGTTATAAAAGATAAATGGGGTATTAGGAAGTTAACACCCTTAGAATGCTTAAGATTGCAAGGGTTTAAAGACGATTTTTCTTTCCCAGAGAATATGGCTAAAACACACCAATATAGATTAATTGGAAATGCAGTTACCGTTGATTTGGTTGAAAAAATCGCTCTTGAATGTAAAAAGCTTCTTGATGAAGTGGGGAGGAATGAAAATGGACAAGTGGGATAATAATTTGCTTAATAAAAATGGCATTGGATGGAGATTCCCGTCGAATGACCACGGAAATGAGGTTGGATTTGGAGACGCAGGTATTGAAACATTTAAGAATGATATTCACAAATCCAACGCCAGGGAAAACACACAAAATTCTTTAGATGCTCGATATGATGATAGACCTGTTGAGATTCACTTTAAGCTTGATACACTACCAATCTCATTTTTTCCACAAGTAGAAAAATTCAAAGAAGTCTTATCATCATGTAAAAAGTACTGGAAATCAAAAGAAAACTATGTTGAAATTCTTGATAATGCATTGAAGACAATGAATTCCGATACTATTACTGTTTTAAAAGTAAGTGACTATAATACGACAGGGTTGCTTGGTTCAAGAGAAAATGAAAGAAGTCAATGGAAGAGCTTAATTAGACAAGTAGGTGTATCTGAAAAACCTTCAGGCTCTGGAGGGTCCTTTGGGATAGGAAAACATGCTCCTTTTGCTTGTTCTAAAATTAGAACTGTTTTTTATGGCACAAAAGATATTGATGGAAATGTTGCATTTCAAGGCAAATCCATGCTGGTAACACATTTGAGAGAAGATGGCGAAACTACTCAAGGTACAGGTTTTTATGGTATTGAAGATCAGAACAAACCTATCTTTGATTTTTCACTACTGCCTGAATACTTTAAACGTGATAGATGTGGAACAGATATATTTATTATGGGGTTTAATGCAAGCGAAGGTTGGGAAGAAAAAGTAATTAAAACTATACTAGAGGACTTCTTTATTGCAATTAAAGAAGGAAAGTTAGTTGTGGAAGTCAATGATACAAGAATTAATCAAAATACCATTTATGATTTGATGGAGAAATTTTCCCAAGAAGGTTCCTGGCCTGCGGATAAATACTATTCTGTATATTGCTCTGAAGAGTCTATATATAAATCTATTTCGAATTTTGAAGGTATGGGCGAAATTGAGTTGCGATTATTAACAGGAAAAAATTTCCCCAAAAAAGTTGCTATGTTCAGGGCCACAGGCATGAAGATTTTTGATATGGATCGCTTTATGAACATGCCAATAAGATTTGCGGGAGTTTTTGTTGCCAAAGGTGAACTTATAAACGACTTTTTGAGGATTTGTGAGCCTCCGGAACATAATAAGTGGGTTGCAGATAGATATGAAAAAAACCCAAAAAGGGCTAAAGATATAATAAATAAGATAAAGAGATGGATTCGTGATGAAGTAAAAGCGTTAGCCTCACAAGGTGAAGCGGAAGAATGTGATGTAGAAGGAATGAGCCAGTTTTTGCCGGATGATATGTCGGAACATATAGATACTCAAAACACTACAGAAGTTGAGGGCGAAAAAAACACTCCTGCAGAAATTCAATTAAGAAGTCATTATCGAGATAGAGTGCAGCCTAAAGCTTCTGAGGGAATTCCTGTAACTGAAGATGAGCTTATTGATGAGGGCGGAGGCAATTCTGAAGGGAAAAGTGATTTTGACAATGGTGATGAGGCGGAAGGAGATACTGGTGGAGGAGGTACTAATAGAAATGATACTTCAGGAGGTTCTGGAGGAAGTGGTGCTGGAGATGGACATGGAAATCGTGGGGTAGGAAATAATGATGGCAATAGTGAACCAAAGGACGGTAATAATGGTGGAGGAGCTCCTGAGTCCAAAGGAAGGAAAACGCCAAAAATCTTTAAGCGCATTGATATACAAAATATTAGAGCTTTTTCGATAGACGCTAATGCTGGAATATATTCAATATCTTTTGTTCCTCAAGTGAGTGCTATTGAAGGGTTAGTTGAATTGCAGGTCTTAGGAGATACAGATGATGAACCGGCACCTATTAAAAGCGCAAAGCTAAAGGAGTCAGTTACGGAGTTACCCTATATTGGAAATGGTAAAATTGGAAGTGTAAGTTTTAATAAAGGGCAAAAAATCACATTAGAAATTAAACTAGCGTGTAATGAAAGATGCGCTATGGGGGTGAATGCTTATGCAAATGAAGTGTCGTAATTATCCGTATCCTGTTTTGGACTATTACTCTGATAACTTTGTTAATTGTAGATTTCAAACTGCAATAATTACAAAAATCACCAAAACAGCATATGTACTTGAGGCAACATCCATAACTAGCAGCAGAGACTTAAGAAAATATATAGAGGATGACAAAGCCTGTTATGCTTTATATATTGAATGTCCAACAACTATGTATAGACAAATGTTCAAATCTAAGAACACTTCATTTACAGTTGAGTTGCCAGTTGATTGTGTGGAAGGGAAAGTGCAAATATGCCCATTTATTGTGGCTGTTAGTGATATAGAAAATTATAGTTGTTCAAATTTTCATTTGGATTTTGCTGGATTGACATTTAATATTAATAAAGGCGATGTTCTAGCAATTGATAAAGATAGTGATTTTGATGCTATGAAAGAAGCTGATGTGTTGAGAAACATCGCCTCAATTTTCTCAGTAAAAGAGAATAAAGAAAGCAATCCTCCAGTTATGGATGTAAACATACTCGATAATAAAATCGAAATACTTATGTCTCCACAAAACTATAAGGCATATACTACTTTGAAGCAAGATACAACGCGTATTGCTATTCTTTCATCAATGATTGTTATTCCGGCATTGGTGCACATAGTTGACCTACTAAAGAACGGTAAAATAGATTGTGAAGAATATGAGGACAGGAGATGGTTTAGAGCCCTGAAAAGGAGAATGCATGAGTTGGGGCTAAATATTGAAAATATTGATGAAGGTGAGAGTGCTATTGTTATTGCAAATAAGCTTGTTGGGACGCCAATAGACGATGCTTTTAAAGTCCTATCAAGCATGTATGATTCACCTATTGAGGAGGAGTAAGATGAAGAGATTATTTTATTTCAATCAGGATGCTTTAGATACACTTAAACAGGATTCCTTAAATAATATTAATAATTATGATAAGGACTCATCATGGGTAGGGGAATATTTCAATGGGCAAGGGTATTCTCTGCCTACTAATATTTTTGTAAACTCATTTGATCTTATTAAGCCTGCTGAGAAGTGTTCTGCTAAAGAGAAACTCCAAAATGATATTGAAAATTCAATTATAGTTTATAGTGCATTAAAAGATAAGCTTAAAGTATCGCAAGCAGCAGATGAAAGGTTATGGGCATACATGACCCATGTGGAGCATTGGGATTACATGCGCCTAAGATGGCCTGTTAATTCTTTAAGTAGTGAAATAAATGAGAGTATAGAAGATGATGAAATTGAAGAAGCCCATGATAAAAAGCCACATAACAGAATAATAACAAGGTACTTCTTTAAAGACTATAAAGGTAGAGCTCTCGTTAGAAATGGCCTGGCAAGATTATGGTGGTACGGATATATGACTTATGATGAAAAAAGAGAAGATCCATTTGAATTGACTCGTATTATGCTTAGAAGGAGTGATGATGCGCAAAACTTGTTAGAACGCAGTTTTCCGCATAATAAAATAATACTTCGAGCTATTCTTTCTGCTTTATCAAAATATGAATATATTAACCGTGATACATTTAGAAATCTTCTTAAAAGTGTTAATAGGATGGGTGGCGTAACTGTTCTTGATACTTTAGAAGAGAAGGACTTATTAAAATTGATTGATAATAAACTTATTGAATTTATCAAATCATCTACTAAACATAATACAGATGATAAAATCTCATAAAAAAGTATGCTATTACTAAGTTTTTATGAAGCAAATGTTGTTATTCAATAAGTTCAAAAAAGGGTGGTTTCTATGATGTGTGCAGAAGAATATATTAATGATATTATGCAAACATATAATACGGCATTGAAAGAGTATAATGCTCTTATAAAAGAACTTAGTACCTTTGACTTAACTTTGCAAGATATTCTTCATAATATTGAATTAGAGACATTTAATGCTGCTGAGGGTTATATGCTGGCAAAAAGAATTAAAGAGTTTAGGGTAGAGAGAAGAAAAATAAAAAATGCTATAGAGCAACTCCAAATATTTATTTCTTGCCTTGATGAAAGCAAGTTGGTAAAAATAAAGACTAGAATAAAATCAAAGGAGGAGCAACAATGTAAAAGGAAATATACTCCAAGAGTTTTGTTTGATGGAGAGTGTGACTATAACAACGAGGCTATTTGATCGAGACTTATAAACCTATGATCTAAAAACTATACTCCATACTTCCTTCAGCAACAGCGTTTGCCAGCATTAGAGAACGAGCTTCCTCCCAAGGCTTCAAAAATCCCATGCTGAAAAAATAAGTCGGGCTCCCGCACATTTCACAAAATCTTGCATTCCCGGGGTTCTCATAAATGCAACCACCTTTATCGACATATAAACCCTTGTGGCAGTAATTATAAAGCATGGTGTTGCATTTTGAACATACGCCGTTAAACCAATAACCGGAACTATCGCCGCAGTAGGGGCATTCACAAGCTTCCTGGTATCTATCGAGCTTCACTCCGTCAAAGTAATGGGTTCTTTCAATGCCATTGAGATTGTTTTCAAGTTTGTTCCCACAAATGCAGCAGAATTTGGCTACATAATGCATCTGAGTGTTACCGCATACATTACAGACCTTGCTTTTCCTCGAACTAAGCAAGTCAAGTCTTTGCAGGTTATTTAGTCTCATCCAAAGAGCAGTGGTGGATACGTTGAAATATTCAGCTACTGCCGGAAAAGAAACAAAATTGCAGCTTAATAGAATCTTTTTTGGCATGAGCAACTTTCCGGCAAACTCATTTGCTTCAAGATCTTCAATGTGCCTTTCTTCATCATTTTTCAAAGTGTCCGGTATGTACAAATGATCCAATATTATATGCCCGAGTTCATGGCCTATTGTGAAATTAAGCCGCCTATCCCTGGAATTCTGAAATGGGTAGCGGACTTTATTTCTGTTTAAAATTATCTGATATACGTTTTCCTCCTCAACGTACCGGGAAACTGCATCAAATTTATCCCGGACATTTGCAGCAACTCCTATCTGAAGTGGAATTCTTTTATCATCCCGTATGTTTTTAATCAAATCAACGCAGTCTAGCGGCCATTTCTTTATTGAAAAATCCCTGAGAAATTTACTAAGCCTCGCATCTATAAACTGCCTCCTGTAATGAGGTATTTGGTCTAGAGTGTAGTGATCCATACTGCAAATCAATGGCATATATCATCCTCCTCAAAAGAGAAAACGAACAAGTGTTCGATATAATTATACAAAAAAATCCCTATGGGGTAAAGTATAAATTGGAAAAATAAATACTACCCTTCAGAGATTATTTTTTGTTTTTGTTAAGAAGGGAATTTGCAACAGCCTTTATAGCAGCAATATCTTCTGGCGAGAGCTCTTTTGAAACTCTGTATGCAATATTTGCCCAATCGCTGTCCTTTTCATACATTTCTTTTGCTCTTCGAACAATGTCAACAACATTGCCTTTGTCATCCCGGAATATCTTTTCTGTAAAACCAGAATGGTCAATGGTTTCTTCCATATAGCCTGCTTTTTTCATCAGATCTTCATATGGTACACCAAGATGGGGAGCAAGTGCTTTCAAAACAGGGGGAGACGGGTTCTTTCTCTCGCCTGATTCTATTCTCCATACTTCAGTATTGCTGATTCCAGCTTTTTCAGCAAGCTGCCTTTGGGACAAGCTCTTTTCATTTCTGAGCTCCTCGACAAACTTCCCTAATTCAGTTGACATCATGGATCACCTCGATTGTAATTATACATCAACGATTACCGATTGGCAACACTTTTGCTAAAAATACATTTAAATATTGACGATAGGTGACAGGTGCTGATAGAATGATAATGTAACTAATAAGTGACACAAAAGAAACAGATAAAGGGGGTGTTATTGTGACACCAAACAAAGAGTATATATACACTCTTGTTTGCAACAAGGACTGGTCATGGGCTGAACTTGCAAGAAAAATGGGCGTTTCAAGGGCGGAAGTAAGCAGGTGGCTTAATGGAAGGCGGAAAGGTGGAAGTAAATTTATAAGCGGTATTATCAAGGCTTTTCCTGATGAACCCTTGGACAAGTTATTTTTTTTGCAGTAGCTGACACCTAAAGGTGACAAATGAGATTTGGAGGTGAAATAATTGAACACATATGAATTGATAAAATGCGAGCCTAAAAACAAGGTCGGCATTTGTAGTCGGGAATGCTTCAAAACAGTTAGGTTAAGGAGTAATAGAACACAAATTTTCTTAAATAAGTTTGTGGTATCAGGCTTAGCGGAATCAAATGGCTGGTCTCAGAATGAATTGGCAAGCCGTCTTAATTTGCAAAAAGGCTCACTTTCAAATGCTCTATCA
>CALMWN010000423.1 GCA_937873555.1 uncultured Clostridia bacterium | reverse complement strand
CTTTTGAACCATCCACGCCCTTTCCCACAACCTTCACCGTGTTTTGGGCGTTGTCCTTCAAGAGATAGTGCTGCAATGAACCTGAGGGCTTTTCAAGAATCCCGTCAACCACTGCATAATAGATTTTGTTCAGCTCTCTTGTACGGACCTGCTCAGATAAACGGGATGCAGCCTTGGAAGTTTTCGCAAAAACCATTACACCGCCAACCGGGCGGTCAAGCCTGTGTACCAGGCCTAAATAAACATTTCCCGGTTTGTTGTAACGGTTTTTCAAATCCTCCTTGAGGATGGTCACCATATCCGGGTCATTTGATTCATCCTTTTGAGATGGAATATTTACAGGTTTTTCAACCACCAGCAAATGGTTATCCTCATATATAATATTTATCTCCCGGTGGAATGCTGTCAAGCTTTTGCCTCCCATCTTCCATAAATACCACAGGGTAAAACAAGTCCCGACGTCTCTATGGGAATTCCTACTTCTCCACTTGAAACATACCCTCCAAACTTGTTTTTTACTGTTAGTGAAAGGATATTGTTGATTACTGTCGGCGAAAAGCCTGTTGTATAAGAGTTAATGAGGAAAAACAGCGGTTTCGATGACAGAATCCCCATGCACTCCTCAACGAAGCCATACAAAGCTTCTTCTATCTGCCAGATTTCCCCCTTCGGTCCCCTCCCGTATGAAGGTGGATCCATGATAACTGCGTCGTAATAACGCTCACGGCGTTTTTCCCTCTGGACAAATTTCAACACATCATCTGTTATGAATCTTACAGGCCTGTCTGCCAGTCCTGAAAGTGCCGCATTTTCCTTTGCCCACTGGACCATTCCCTTTGCTGCATCCACATGACACACTTCTGCTCCGGCATATGCCGCCGCAACGGTTGCCCCCCCGGTGTAGGCAAAAAGGTTGAGTACCCTGACCGGCCTTGAAGCTGCCTGAATCTTTTCAATAATCCATCTCCAGTTCACGGCCTGCTCGGGAAAAAGTCCGGTATGCTTGAATCCTGTTGGTTCTATATAGAATGAAAGCTTACCATAGCTTAACGTCCACCGTCCGGGCAGCTTGCTTCTGTATTCCCATTTGCCTCCTCCGCTGCTGCTCCTGTGATAATGTGCGTCTGCATTCCTCCACTGGGAATTTTCTTCCTTAAGCGGCCAGATTATCTGAGGGTCCGGGCGCCTCAATATGTACTTGCCCCAACGCTCCAGCCTTTCACCATTGCCTGTATCTATAAGCTGATAGTCCTTCCAGTCATCTGCAAGCAGCATTATTTGTCAAACCTCCCTGATGTTAAAAGTACTTGTATACTTTCATATTATACCACATTTGCAATAATACCATCTCAATAAAGTTGATAGGTTTTCTCAAGGGATATATTCAAAAATATTACCTGCAAGAAAATTACATAAAATGAAGTACAAAAAAACAACCGCATCATTTGCGGTTGTTTTTTTGTACTTCATTTTATACGATAACCTTTTGTTCAGCATCCAAGGGATCATCATTTCTCATATTGAATATGTATACGGGGCCCATAAACGGCAGTACAACACTTAGTACCGTCATAACCACTGCTTTGTCACCCTTATACCTTTTGTACAGGTAGTAAATTGCCGCAACTGTCAGAATAATGCTTGCCAGCCATGTGAGGAAACCTAATACCGGAACTTTGGAAAATATCATATATGCCAGGACTGCACCGGGTAAAACCAATTCATGGTTCGGTACAACATACTGTTGCAATTTGATTTCCTTAATGAGCTTTCCAAGCACATATAATTGCGCGACGGGTATAAATGCCAACCAGTTGTTTTCGATCTTCTGCTTCTGCCCCAAAGTATAAAGGCCAAATGCAAACAACAGGTAAAGGGCAATGAAAATCAAAAACATAATGAATATTATTGCCCCACCGAGTGCAAAGATTCCACCTAATGACATAAGACCACCCCTTCGTTTGAGTTAATATTATGTACATTTTATAATACAAATCATATATTGTAAATATTAACAGCCATTATAATTTTATCCACCCACTCTGAATTTTATTACTACAAATTACTTGAAGCTCCCCTTTAAGGAATGAATCAACGCTGGTTTTAGGCAGATAATAATAATAGAGCAAATTGCAGGTTGCTAAAATATATATGATAAATTGGAGATGATAAAATGGAACTAAATAGAACAGAGACGGTAACTGACTGGGATAAATGGAAGCATTCATTGTCAAAGGCAGTAAATCTCGGGCAGGCCGTTGGTCTTTCCCAGGAAACTATTGAAAAAGCAGGTGTTAAGATAGGTAACGCTCTCTCCTCTGTTGTGGACCCAGAAAACAGGGAGCAGAGGCTTCTACAGGAGATGTGGAAGGTAGGGGATGATGATGACAGGCATGTTTTATCAAAATTAATCATTAAAATGGTTGAAACAGATAATAAAGACTGAAACAGCAGTAAAGCCCTCCTCGCCTGACTTGTCTGGCTTAGAGGGCTTTATCATTAACCTTTTACCTGATCTGTCCGTTTCCGTATATGATGTATTTGACTGTGGTCAATTCCTTCAATCCTATTGGGCCTCTGGCATGCAGCTTTTGATTGCTTATTCCGATTTCTGCTCCGAACCCGAATTCACCGCCGTCTGTAAAACGCGTGGAAGCATTGACGTAGACAGCTGCAGCATCAACCTCCTGAAGGAATTTCCGGGCCTTGTCGTAGTTGGTTGTGACAATTGCTTCAGAATGCTTTGTTCCGTATTTATTGATATGTGCAATTGCTTCATCGATGCTCTTCACTACTTTTACTGCAAGAATATAATCAAGGTATTCGGTCTGCCAATCTTCTTCAGTAGCTTCCTTAGCCTCCGGGAAAAGCTTCAGTGTCTTTTCACAGCCTCTTATTTCAACATTCAGATCTTTTAAGGTATTAAGCGCCTTTGGTATGAACCTGTCAGCCACACCCTCATTCACCAGCAGAGTTTCTGCAGCATTACATACAGCAGGCCTGCTTGTCTTTGCATTTACAATTATTCTCTCTCCCATCGCAAGATCTGCTTCACAGTCAACATACACATGGCAGTTGCCCGTTCCCGTTTCTATTACAGGAATGGTTGAATTCTGCACAACACTCTGGATTAAAACCGCACCACCT
>CALMWN010000422.1 GCA_937873555.1 uncultured Clostridia bacterium | reverse complement strand
CTTCTATATCCATAATTGCCCTTTTGGGGACGGATTTGCGGCAGTCAATACTAGTGCCATTTTACATAATTTATTTCGAAAATAAATTCAAAGACTTGAAAATTGTTATTTTAAATACCCTATATATTGAGAACTAAATTCTCCTTCCGCAATACGGGCAAAAGCTGAAATTGTTTTCAACCCTTGCTCCGCAACATGAGCAGGTTTTGAACCTAGAGTGCAGGTTTAACGGGCGCATGTGTTCATCCTTTATTTCTGGGTTCATTCGTCTTTCATACTGCTGTCCAATACCAGGATCAAGTTCGTAAATTTTTCCACAGCAGACTGGTTTTGCAAAATACCTGACATTCCATCTGAAAGTCGGTATAAAAAATATATGAAAGTATGAATATTGCTTGAATAGTTCAAAACGGGTCATGGCTCCGCATGAAGGACATATGGCGTTATTACGGGTTCCTATTTGCTTTTGGGCCTGCTCAATTCCAAATATACCGATAAAAAACATGGTGGTAACACCCTCCCGTAACAGTATATGCAAAAAAGCTACTGATAAATCAGTAGCTTTTTTTGGTGCGGTCGATGGGACTTGAACCCATACGGTATTACCATACGCCCCTCAAACGTACGCGTCTGCCAGTTCCGCCACGACCGCGTTTTCAATTGGCAAGTTACATTATACTAGCATATATAATGAGTGTCAATACTTTTTAATATAAAAATATTGGAAGCAGAATTGTGTTGAATAAGTACTGAAGTATTGGTAAAATAAAGGATGAAAATAGAGTTTGTGCTTTATCTGGTTTTACAAGCTTCAACTTCACATGTAGCAGTTCAATTAGATGACAGATGGTGTATAGAACATGGATAAAGGTTTGATACAGGTTTATACCGGTGACGGCAAAGGCAAGACGACGGCAGCGATAGGGCAGGGTATAAGGGCGATAGGAAGCGGCAATAAAGTCTTTATGGTCCAGTTTTTGAAAAGTAGCCAGACAGGCGAGTTAAGCACCTTGAAAAGGTTGGAGCCTGAATTCAGGGTGTTCCGCTTCGAAAGGGAAAGAGGGTTTGTCTGGACCCTTTCAAAGGATGAATTGGATGAACTGCAAGCTGACATAAGGAATGCTTTTGAATTTGTAAAAAACTGTATGCAAAAGAAAGCCTGTGATGTGCTTATTCTTGATGAGATAATGGGAGTTCTAAAAAATGAGCTTCTTTCTGTTACCGAAATTGTTACACTTTTAAAAAGCAAACCCGAAGAAATGGAAGTAGTTCTTACCGGCAGGAATGTTCCTTCGGAAATTCTTGAGCTGGCTGATTACGTATCGGATATCATAGGTGTCAAGCATCCATATCAAAAGGGGATAGCAGCAAGGAAGGGAATCGAGTATTAAAATTTTTATAAAGGAGATAAAAAAAATGGCAGGTTTTTTCGGCTTTTTTGATTATACAAAGCCCGGCCCGGGAGTGCCGGATCCGGACAGTGCTCCACCAAAAGCAAGGATAGTGGTCTTCTTTGAGATTTTTACCAGGAAGTTCTGGAACCTCGTGAAGCTTAACCTTATGTTCACATTGTTCAATTTACCTGCAATATTGATAGCACTGGTCTTTATTTCAAACCTGTTCATTCAGAAGACTATACTTAATGATATTAATACCGATCTGATAATAAAGTTCCTGTTTGTATCTATTTTCCTATGCATACCTGTCCTGACAGTCGGCCCTGCACAGGCTGGATTCACCTATGTACTCAGGAATTATTCCAGGGAAGAACATGCCTTTCTCTGGTGGGACTTCAAGGAAACGGCATTGAAAAATCTCAAGGAGAGCTTGATAATAAGTGTTATAGACTTCATTGTCGTTGTTATCGTTGGTATAGATATCAACCTTTATATGAACATTAACAAGGGCAGCTTTTTGATGACAGTGGCCGGAAGCTTGGTATTCCTTGCTTTTACCATATACGTCATGATGCATATGTATATTTATCCGATGCTAGTGACCTTCAAGCTGAATGTCAGGCAATTATATAAAAATGCATTCCTGTTTGCGATAATGCGTTTCATTCCGAATTTACTCATTTTATTACTTTGTATAGTTGTGCTTGGCGCATCATTCTATAATGCCTATCTTGGGTTCATACTGTTTCCTTTGCTGACAATGAGCCTGATTGGTCTTATAACCAATTTCTATGTGTACCCGACGATGAAAAAATATATGATTGACAAGGTAACGGAGCAGGAAAACTCAAAGAAGGAAGAGCAGGAAAACAGCGAGGAAGAGATTATCAAATAATATAAAAAATGCGGGACAGCAGTCCCGCATTTTTTATAATCCGTATTCGCCTTTTATGGCTTCAATAGCTCTATCTACATCCTTTTCCGATATGAGATAGGAAATATCCACCTCAGATGTTGTCACAAGCTTTATTTCTATACCATTTCCGGCCAGAAGAGTGAAGAGCTTGGCTGCCACTCCCGGTATGTTTTTCATCTCCTCACCATAAACGGAAACCTTTGCATTATCTGCATCAACTTCAATTCTCAAGTTTGGAACCTGTTTCTTATAGGTATTCAAAGCGCTTATTGCTTTAACAAGATCATCGGAACTTATGCTGAAGGAAATATTTATTGCACCTTTATATGGGGGAGCCTGACTGATCATATCAATATTTATTTTTTGCTGTGCAATGGTATTGAAAATATCGGATATCAGGCTCATGTTATTGGGTAAATTGTCAACAGTGAGCAGTGCAACATTAAATACTGAAGTAATGTTCGTTATGGCTCTTTTTGGCATGGACCACACCTCCCGGATAATGGGTTGATATTCTGATTTGAAATCCGAACATAATCTCGATTAATATGCCATAAAGTCTCTTAGTCTTCAGCAAACAAATCCTTCATACCGTATAAGCCCGGCTTTTTATCATGAAGGAATTTTGCGGCTCTCAGAGCGCCGACTCCGAAAATTTCCTTCGACATGGCAACATGATTGATCTCTATGATTTCATCATTTCCTGCGAAAATCACAGAATGGTCTCCCACGATAGTCCCTCCGCGTACGGCATGGATTCCGATTTCAGTCCTGCTTCTTTTTTTCCTTCTGGAATGTCTGTCGTATACATATTCCTGTTTTTGTTCGAGAACTGAATTTATTGCGTCAGCTATTGCAATTGCCGTTCCGCTTGGAGCATCAATTTTCTGGTTGTGGTGTTTCTCTACGATTTCAATATCAAAATTGCTTTCCAGTACTTTTGCGGCTCTCTTTACCAGGTCAATCAAAAGGTTTACTCCAAGAGACATGTTTGCCGAAGAAAATACAGGTATCCGCTTGGAAGCAGCTTCCAGCATTTTCAGCTGGATTGGGGACAACCCCGTTGTAGCCAATACCAGAGGAATCTTCTTCGAGGTGGCGAAATCAAGAAGCTTTTCAAGAGCATCCGGATTTGAAAAGTCTATTATTACATCCACCTTAATGTCACATTCCTTAAAATCCGTAAAAACAGGATAGGGGTTGTTGATTGTGTTGAAAAGGTCGAAACCTGCCGCAATCTTTAGTTCATCACTATTAGAGGACAGGCGGGAAATCACCTGGCCCATTTTACCATTACAACCGCTCATCAGAATATTTATCAT
>CALMWN010000421.1 GCA_937873555.1 uncultured Clostridia bacterium | reverse complement strand
AATCGGGCGGATGAGGTAAGGTGTCCCGAAGGTATTGTCAATGATAAGCGGCACACCGTTCTCATGTGCTATTTTGGCCACTGCTTCGATGTCTACAAGGTTGATACCCGGATTACCTATTGTTTCAATGTATACGGCTTTGGTTTTATTGTTTATCGCCTTTCTGAAATTCTCCGGGTCATCCGGATCTACAAATACGGTCTTTATTCCCAGCCTTGGAAGTGTGACTGAAAACAAATTGTAGGTACCTCCGTAAAGTGTGCTCGCAGAAACAATTTCATCCCCTGCCCCTGCAATATTCAATATGGCGTATGTAATAGCCGCAGAACCTGATGCAACTCCAAGCGCCCCAACACCACCTTCAAGTGCTGCCACCCTTTGCTCAAAAACATCTGTTGTAGGGTTCATTATTCTTGTATAAATATTTCCCGGTTCCTTTAGTGCAAACAGGTTTGCTGCATGCTCGGCATCTCTGAAAACATAGGAAGTTGTCTGATAAATCGGAACTGCTCTGGATCCGGTAGTAGGATCAGGAGTTTGTCCTGCATGTACCTGTAATGTGTCAAATTTCAATTTTCTCTCGCTCATTTTAATCTCTCCTCGTTTATTATTTTAATGCTAAATATAGAACATCATTGATATGTTTCCGTTCATCTTCTTATATTCGTCCGCCAGCTGCTCCAGGGTTATTGAGTCTACCACCTGTTTGATGCCTGCGTTGATTTTCTTCCATACGGTATTTGATATACAGTACTCCATGCTCTTTTTATTTCCGACGTCTTCCGTTTCATCAACTACCGACAGGTCTCCCTCAAGTGCCCTCAATACCTGACCCACACTTATGTTTGACGGTTTATCCGTAAGCATGTAACCGCCCTGGGCACCTTTGATGCTTTTAACCAGGCCGGCCTTTTTCAGCATGGAAAAAACATGTTCCAGATAACTCTCCGATACTTCCTGCCTGTCTGCAATACTGTTTAATGCAACATGGTCCCCTGCCGAGTTTACAGCGATATCCAGCATTGCCCTCAAGCCGTATCTGCCTTTGGTAGAAATTTTCATACTGCATGCACCTCATTAAATTCCAACTAATCCTATATGATTAATACAATAATACTACTCGATAGCAAGTTTTGTCAATAGAAATTTACACTCTTTCTGTAAAAAACTCCAAAAAGTTAACATATAAGAAAAAATTAACGGGAATTAAAAAGTGTAATCGGTCCATAATAATTTGCGTAGGGTTCATGATGGTTGAGCCAAGATCTCTATAAGGTCTTTATCTTATCAATACTCGGTGATTTGTTTGGTTTTGTTAAGGTAGTATTTGAGGCTTTATAGTGGTCGGCCAAAGGTTGATACCAGGTCTCGCCCTCCTTAGGGTGGGGGTCCATCCTTTAGCGGATGGCTCCTGGTTGGCGCTAAGGTTTGATATCAGCCGGAGGGCAGAGTGTCATATGTCCTGTAAGGCTGTACTGCAGTACCAAATACTGCAGTGTGGTCAAAAGGGATGTATGATATTCGAGCTAAGATTGTCAAGGGTTCCGCAGGCATTTGGACATATTGCTTCAGCCTGTCAGTCAGTATGATGGCAGCTGCTGCGTGAATGCTTCATATGCTGGAGGTCTGTTGCAGTCTAACGATTGCAGCAGGTTTCCAAGGTATCCTTGACAGTCGAGCAAAGGTTGCTGTAGGTTCCGTAATGCTTGTATGTAGTCGAAAGATTGCGTGCAGGTATGCAGGGATTTGCATCAGCTGTAGCGTAGATCATCATGGGCTCTATTTATTATTGATAAGGTAGCGATAAGATGAAAAAGCCATTTCCACTTATTACACTTATAACTGTCCTGGTTCTTGAAATATTGTCCGCTGGACTCTGGAGCAGCTGCCGGCAAAATATAAACAGCAGGCAGAATGACAGATTGGAACAAAATATCGGAAATAATACCACCGGAAACGGCAGCAGTTCAAATGACAATGTCAGTAATAAAAATTCTGTTTTATACACATGGCCCGGTGAATTCGAAAAGCAGCAGTCAATGTGGATGCAGTGGCCGACAGAGAATTATAATGAAGGAAGCCGCCCTGTATATCCGGTGATGATAAATATCATTAATGCTTTTACACCATATATAAAAGTAAATGTCATATCCCGCAGCACGGACGAAATTGAACAAATAAAAGCCCTGTTAAAATCAAGCGGTAATCCGGGCACAAACGTTGATTATTATGTGATCAACCATCTTTCAATATGGGCCAGGGATGTCGGACCCGTTTTCGTAAAAGACAACCGGAACAGGCTTAGTGTAGTCGACTTCGGCTTCAATAACTACAGCCGGGAGGCTGACCAGGAATACATCAACATCGAAAGCCAGGTGGACAAGCTTACTGCGCAAACGCTCAATTTGCCGGTCATCAGTACCGGCCTGATATCTGAAGGCGGTGCTATTGAGTCAAACGGCAGGGGTACTATGATGGTTCCGGAGTCTGTTGCCCTAACACGCAACCCCAATCTTACAAAGCAGCAGATTGAAGATGAATACAAAAGAGTTTTGGGAGTAAAGAAGGTAATATGGCTAAAAAAGGGTCTGGCTGAAGATGACCATATTACAAGCGGACACATCAATGAATTTGCAAGGTTCGCAGATCCAAACACCATATTGCTGGCGCAGATTCTGCCTGAGGACAAGCTTATCAACAAAATTTCACAGCAATCGGATCAGAACCTTGAAGAAAACTATAACATACTGCAAAATTCAACAGATCAGGATGGTAAGCCGTTCCGCATAATCAGGGTTCCGATGCCTCCTACCCTATATCAGGAGGCCGATAATACTTCCGAATTGCCGGTTCGCAGCTATTTGAACTATGCTGTCACAAATGGCGCAGTATTGATGCAAACCTACTGGAAGCCGGGACTTCCGGATAAACTCAAAAATGCCGAGGAACAAGTCAGGGCAATCTTGCATAATGCTTATCCGGGGTGTGACATTATAGGAATTGATGCTGAGAATGTAAACCTGTGGGGTGGGGGAATCCACTGCATAACACAGCATATGCCGGCCACGTGATTCCAACAATTAAGAACCGTCTCCTGTCGCATTATTAACAACCAGACTTTTGGCAACAAGATTCAGTCTTTTGATATTCAATGCGGTAAGCCGTTCAACCTCTTCACAGACCCTCTGCTGAACCTCCCTCAAAAGTCCCTTTATCGGGTATCCGTATACAAGCACCAGATCCATTTCGATGTATATTCCGTCCGGATGGTTTTCAGCCCTGAATCTCGATATCCTGCTGACGCCTTCTATGTTTGAAGTGACATATTCTATTATTTGATATACAGTATAGTCGGATATTGTATAACGTCCAAGATAGCTGAAGGTCGGCCTGACTACGGATTTTTCCCCGATCAGCTGGTAGCTGCCCTTTCCCTTTCTCCTGAATATCTGCAACGGATCCAGAAAATAACCCGAAAAGTCTTTTTTTATTTCGAAGGTAGGAACCGGAATTACATGTTTTCCCTGTTCTTTTCTTGTAGAAATCGCCTGTTTTATTTCAAATTCGCTGGCAACTTCATGAATATATACCTTTTCGGTAACAGGAGGAAAATCCAGGCGCCTGGCTATGCTTTCCACCATTCCTTCAGATGTTCCAAGTATCAATATAGCCTCCGGCTTATACATGCTTATAGTCCTTTTCACATCGAAAGCATGACTGTCCTGTGTGAAAAGTGCGCGTTTAATGGAGCCAATCTTTGTGACTTCCCTTTTTGCCGATTGACCGGCCACGATTCTGTTTCCCCTTATTAACAAGCCATCATCTATAATGAATTCGATTCCCCGCTCTTTTGCAACCCAGTTAGCCCTGTGGCTTTTCCCGGTACCGCTGGGCCCAATAAAGCCTACGACCTTCAAGTCCATACCTCCAGTATGCAATTTCTATTTGGAGTTTTCCCCAATATGAAATATTGTAGCACAAATATAGAAAATATTACATAGAAATGGATGTGAACAAAAAACAATAGAAATTTGTTATGCTAAAAGGCACTGGAAAGGGAAAAAGAGAGTTATTTACTCTCTTTTTATTCCCCCGGACAATTCTTCTTAAGTTTCTTCATTATTTCATCATTTGCATATTCGTTATTTTATCTTTTGTTGAAAATTAAATTTATAAAATAATTTTATTTATTACTGACAACACTGCACAAATCTTGCTAAATTACAGAATACATAAAATATGGAACAGAAAATAATTGCCGATGCCATATCATGTATTTCCCACAAATTTTATATACATGATATTGTATTACACGATATATTGTATCATTTGAAGCATACTTGTCAATATATATTGTAAAAATAATTATGTAGGAAATTAGTACTATTAATACATAAATGTAAAAATGTATCATAAAATTTAGAATCCTGTTGCTACAAACCTGACAAAAGCGGGTGCACAACCCGCTTTTCCCCATTTTTAATCTATATTACAGTATTATTTTTTATTTTCACTCTTAACCTTATTTACCATACAGATGTCACACCCATTGCACACTACCACCTTACCTGCAAAAACGTTCTTTATGGTATCCAGCAATTCTTTGTTCCTGAATTTCCCGGTGCTGTGAATTGTTATTTTCTTTGGGGCAAGAGTTATCAGGGAACTCACCAGCAAATCATCATAGTTTATTTCTCCTTCTGAAATCTCATTGATGAATTCCTGTATGCATTCATTTGTTATTTCCCTCTTGTTTTCATCCAACAGCATATATCTGTTTTCATATCCTACGACTACATGGATTTCGTCAAATTTAGGCTCCTGAATGTCCACAAAGTACCGTAAAAGCCGTATAAACTCCTTGTATTCCCTCTCGGTGAGGAAGTCATCCACCGCTTTATCGACGATCTCTTCCAGATCTTTCGTATAATCCTTCAGCCTGAAATTAATAAAACCGTCAAGTATTATATTGTTTGACCCTTCGAAATAATCCAGCAGTTTTCTCACAATTATATTCCGCCTGCGGATTTGTAGCAGGCTGTTTAAAAAGTTCTTTTCATCATTTTTGATTATTCGGGATGCAAGGCTTTGTATTTCTTTCTTTTCCATAGAATTAAAATAGCAGTAATTACTGTTAATTATTCTGCTAATAAGCTTTTCTTCATATTGTTTTATTATATAATCCGCAAGTGCATTTGAAACGTGAGTTCTAAGAAAATCATAGGTCTGGCCAGCTTTCCTGGTTAAAATACCTTCTTCGTCAACGCTGCATATTATCGAAGTAGCTTCACCGGAATTAACTTCATTTATCGAGCATTTTATCTTGTTATTCTTCAGCTGTTGTAACTCATCTGTTATGCATTGTACTATATCATCAGCGAATTCGTTAACTCCAATGCAAAGAAACTGCATCAACTTCACATCCCTTCAACTGTAGTATATGTCTTCGTAAATTGTTGTATGCAGTAAGCTACGTATGCAATTTTTACCACATATATACCATTTATGGTGCATATTGCCATGAAGGCAATATGCACCACGACAATCCAGGACGTTAATTCTGATTATGTAAACTTGAGTAATTTACCAAACCAGTTTTCATTTAAAAAGTGGTAAAATATTATATTTCTGCTACATTATATGCAGTCAGGGTTTTTAAGTTACACGGATAGCCAAATTTAGCAGCAAAGCGGTATGATTGAGCCAAGGTCCACAACTTCTTCCCTGGACAGCAAAACAACTTTCATACTCTTTTTTGCAAGGAATGCAAGAATGTCCTGATATCCGTCAAGCGTTGTGATGTCACCGGTAAGTGCCCATTCATACCGGGCCAGCCGTCCGCTGCTCCCACCTATAAAACCATGATTCAAGCCATTTAATACAATTCTGTTCTGTTGTTTGATCAGCAGGGCATTAATACCATTTCTTTCTGCTTCTCCTGCTATCATACTGTCCGAGGTTATGATTGAATTTTCATCCACTACTGAAACTGAGCATTTTGTATATCCCTGGTTCACATGCACCAACTTTACATCCCTTTTCAGAAGTTCATTTTTCAATATGGTATCAGTATAGCGGAGATTGTGCATTGCTACATTGCCGATTCTGGCAACATTATATGCAATATCATATGGATATGCCGGGGCAAGGCAGGCTTCACCCTTTATAAGTTTAAAGCCCAGACCGGACAATGTATGAAGAAACCATTCATCTGTGCCCGGAGCGTAGACAATATATTCGTCCCCCAGGTGGTGTATCACCATATCCGGATGAAAAGATACCGCTTCATACAGATTCCGGTGTTTTTTCGTTTTAACGGCGGTTATTCCCCGCACCGCAAGCGCTGTCTCAACAGGCTTGCTGAGCCTTCCGTCAACAACTGCAAGAGTGACCTGCTTGTGGGGACAATTAGGAGCCCTAAAAAATTCCATATGATTTTCACTTTCCATTCTCTTTAATTCTGTTCATTTGTTTTATTCTATCACCTTTTCCTGCCTAATCTCATATTATACTAAAGAAAGATACAGGGTGAAATATCATGAAGCATAAATGTTCAAATGCTTTTCATGTGCTCTTGGATGGTTACAATATTCTAAAGGCACATAGTTTCAGGTTAAGAGATTTTCTTTTTTCTCCTGGCAGAGATTACCCTGAAAACAAGTTTTACACATTGACACCTTGCACTTGCATTCCAAAGCCATTTTTCGATCCTATATGCGAAGAATTCATTGCCCTTTATCATACTCACTATATCATGATCCAAAACCTGGCCAAATTATCTGTAATGTCTGAGGGAACAGATTTTGAAAAAGAATTGAAAAGCATACTGATAAACCTGGGATCAAACAATCAGGAAATCATAAACATAATCGGTAGAATAACAAGTAGAAAAATTGAGGTTTATACGGTAGAAAAAAAAGACACACTTCATAACATAGCAAAGAAATTTAATGCTGATTTGAGAGAACTCTATGAACTTAATGGTTTGAAAAACATATTTTCACTCAATGAAACTCAAACCTTGCTGGTTCCGATTCTAGACGGAATGCATAAATAATAAAATGCTTCATAAATATATATATTAGGACTAACTGCCGGTTACCGCGGGAAACGGTGGTTATTTAAATAAGCCGCGCCTTCCATTCAAGGCGCGGTTGTTCATTTGAACTGCAACATGTGAAGCTAAAAGTTTGTAAGGCTCGAGCCTTACAAACTTTTTTTTAGTCTGTAATACGTTTATTCAATGGTATCTATTAACTCCTTGAATTCACTGAAGTTCTCATATGCGACAGTTACACCCTTTTGACTGGGTTTAAAATCGTCAGCGTTGCTGTCATACCAGAATACTCTGATGTCAACATATTTTTTCCCGTTCTTTTCCACTTTTTTTATATGTATTTCTTCACGACTGTTTTTTACAAGTTTCCCTACCAGTTCTTCTCTATCCCAAAAATCTGCCATTATTAGCCTCCTGTTCCAGTACTTTTACGTAATACATTCATAATCTTAAAAATATTTCATTTATACCCACAGACAGCATAATTTATTACCGGTAATAAATTATGGCACTGGACTGAAGTTTATACAGCTTACTGCTTCACCAAATTTAACTGATAAGCTTTGACTTGTAATACATGCATTCATATGACAATCTGTAAAATTCAGGATAATAATATCAGAATACAAATCTAAAGTAAATAGTAATTAATAATTATTTTTTCCTCCTATAAATACATTATTTTAACAAAATAAAATACTATGTTTTAAAAAATAATGCATTTTAATGATTTATAAGGAAATACTAATACTACTTTGTTACGTGATAGATTAATAATAGATAAAGGAGTTGTCATATGAGTAAAACACCTATGGATAGACTGGCTTTGATCATTGTAATAATCGGTGCACTGAATTGGCTGCTGATGGGCTTGTTCCAATACGATCTGGTTGCTGCAATATTTGGCGGTTCAGCATCTTTTATCAGCAGAACTGTTTATACGATAGTGGGCCTCTCAGGCTTGTACAGCATAAGCCTTCTGTTCAGAGAAAGCGCACCTGTCAGGGATTAAAAAACCATGATTTCAAAATCTACAATAGACTTAATCTTGATGAAACCCTGTAATGGCGCTTGAGTCCGAACCATAACAAGCGCCATTGCAGGCAGCAGCATTATGCTTTTAATATTGATCTAGTGCTTTTAACATAACAAATTTCTAATTTTTTAAAAAAGCAAAGAATGCTGTTAATTGATATTTTTATTTGTCTCTTTCAAATTTATATTGCTGCAGTTCTTTCCATGGGAATCAGTACATATATTCAGATTATTTTCTATATTTGTTTTGTCCATTTTGGTTAACAATATTTTTTTAGCTGATACTGATTTCACAACTATCCCTCCCCTGATAGCAAATTTCTTATAATCATATGTTTATTTACGAGTACCTTTAATATTTGCTCAAATGGCCTGCTTATATGTTCCCGGTTTCATACAGGCTGTAACACGTAATTTCTTCCACTTTTAGTTCTGTAAGACATAATAAGTTCTTAGAATAAATTACCGTAATAAATTTTTATAAAATACAAATCATAAAAGTACACTATTGATAATTCATCAATAAGTGAATATCTGTCAAGGAGGCTATACTAATGGCTAACAGAAGTAAAACCCAGTTCGATCAGATGAAGTACGAAATAGCTTCTGAAGTTGGCGTTAATTTGAAGCAGGGTTACAACGGTGATCTGGCAGCAAGAGACGCTGGTAAGATAGGCGGCAACATTGTTAAGAAGGTATTCGAAACCTATACTGGTAAGAATTATAAGCAGTAATCAGCAATAGAAACCATATAGTTGGGTATGTTACAAGTTAAAAAAAGGGGCGCTGGAAATCAGCTCCCCTTTTTTATCCTGCAATATACTTCAATATTGCATTTCCAATTGCAAAAGCTTTTTGCAGAAGTTTTTTATTTCCAGCCGCTGCATCAGGTGTAAAGGCCCTGATGACTCTGTTACACTTCCTGGTCCCAGTTGTGGTAGACATTAAGCACGTCGTCCAGGTCCTCAAGGTTTTCCACCAGTTTGTCCATGAACTCAATCTGCTTCGGGTCAGTCAGCTTTGTCATGGTCTGGGGAACCATCTGCACCTCGGCTTCCAGAAACTCATAGCCCTTCTTCTCAAGGGCCTCTCTTACACCGGAAAAGTCATCCGGAGCAGTAAGAATTTCAAAGTATTCCTCCTCAGCGCTGAAGTCCTCCGCACCCG
Organism: uncultured Clostridia bacterium; assembly: GCA_937873555.1. Lineage (GTDB taxonomy): Bacteria > Bacillota > Clostridia > Acetivibrionales > CALMWN01 > CALMWN01. The sequence continues at coordinate 8,440 of CALMWN010000421.1, read as the reverse complement.
CATCCAATGCGTCCATCATGAGCTCGTCTTCATTTGTCCTGTCTGTTTTTTCTATCAATATGACACCTTTTTTATCGAACATGAACGAAACGCAACCGGTAGTACCGAGATTGCCCCCGAATTTATCAAAGTAATGCCTCACATCACCTGCTGTCCTGTTCCTGTTGTCTGTCATGGCCTCCACGATCATTGCAACTCCGCCTGGACCATAGCCTTCATATGCTATTTCTTCATAGTTGTCAGCATCCATATCACCCGATGCTTTTTTTATACTGCGAGCTATATTATCATTTGGCATGTTTGCAGCTTTTGCCTTTGCAATAACATCCTTCAGTTTGGAATTTGCCTCAGGGTCCGGTCCACCCTGTTTTACTATTATGGCAATTTCCCTGCCAAGCTTTGTAAATATTTTTCCTCTCTGAGCATCGGTCTTTTCTTTTTTATGTTTAATGTTTGCCCATTTCGAATGCCCGGACATAAAATACCTCCTTAATCCAATCGATATAAAAATAAAATCTGTGAGGTTTAATTCCTAACAAATTCTGGGTTATCTATATTCAACCCCAGTAATAAATTATAATATTAAAAACGTAATTAATAAAGATTATTTTATCATTTTAATCCATCTGTATAATTTGAGTTTATTTCCTGCTGATTCCGGCAAGAATTTCAAATGATGCAAATTTTTGACCCGGGAAACATATTTACATATATACTTATATTGTGTAAAATATTCCATGTAAATATGTGGCAGCAAGCTTAAGTTTTTTATATTCTTCATGCAACCCGGCTATATACCCGTACAAATCCAATTAGGTGGTGACGGTTGGTGAATATTAAGCCTTTTAACTACACAAAAATTATTATTGTAGCGATTATTCTATTTATAGCTTTTGCCATCATAGATATGTTTATTACGCTGAACATGATATATGCATTCATTTCAGAGTCATCAAACGATGAACTGAGTCACATAAGTATCAACATATATTCGGCGCTTACAGCCCTGCTCATTTCAGTAATATTTCTTTTGATTTTTCTTAAACTCAATCATTTTTCCTTACTGCCGGGGAGTAAAACCGAAGATCAGAATGCAGCCATGAAAAGTGAGCTGGAAAAACAGAATAAGTTAATAAACAATCTGACCAATCTATACAATAATGCATTGGAATATGATTCACTAAAGACAGAACTCTTTTCCAACATCTCGCATGAACTCAAAACCCCTTTAGCCGTTATATTGGGTGCAATTCAACTGATTGAACAGAAAAAAAACTCCCCTGCGGAGCAAGCAGTTCCCGAAAAACAGTTTCAAATAATCAAACGGAACTGCTACAGGCTGCTGAGGCTCATTAACAATGTGCTTGACATGACAAGAATTGATTCCGGGTACTTGAAGCTTAATCTTGTAAACTGTAACCTTGTATATCTGGTTGAGGAAATAACCCAATCGGTATTACCTTATGCCGAACAGAAAAACATATCCCTCCGGTTTGATACTGATATCGAAGAAGTTACCACCGCTGTTGACATAGACAAATTAGAGAGAATACTGCTTAACCTCCTTTCAAATGCCATAAAATTCACAGAGCCCGGTGGCAAAATATCGGTAAAGGTAGCCGTAAAGACCGGCAAATCATATATATCGGTACGGGATAATGGTATTGGCATCCCTTCCGATATGCAGGATATAATTTTTGAAAGATACCGTCAGGTAAACAGTTCACTTGCCAGGAAATCCGAAGGCAGCGGAATCGGCCTGTCACTTGTAAAGTCTTTCATAGAGCTGCATGACGGAACTGTCAGATTAAACAGTGAGATCGGGAAGGGCAGCGAATTCATAATAGAACTTCCTATAAAGCTATGCGGGGAAAGCCTGGAGGATGACTGCAGCATGCCAGGCGTTCAGGGCAAAATTATGGAAGCAATAAATATCGAATTTTCCCATATTTACTCTTTCGGCCTCAAAGCCACCAGAACACAGGATTGAACAGCATTCTGGCCATTTTTTGCTATCAATTGCATCAACTCATCATCGTAGGTCCCTGGCTGCAGCCATATGTCCCTGATACCCAGTCTCGCAGCTTCTTCTATCACAGCCTTGCCTCTTTTCGGAGAAACAACCATATCTATCACCTCAGGAAGCTGTGGAAGTGAGGATAGATCCTTGTAGCACCTGTCCCCTTCAATGGTTTCATAATTCGGATTTACGGGAAATACTTGATAGCCGCTTGTTTTAAGCTTTTTATAGATCTTATTACCGTATTTTTCAGGATCCTCATTTGCTCCAACTACTGCCCAAACCTTTTTACCCAACATTTCTTCCTCTTTCATAACAGCTACACTCCTATAACAATATTTTACCGTTCTGATCCAGAGTCACATAGGTTTTTTCGCCCTGGTCAATCAAAGCCCTTGCGTTAGTTGTTTCAACAACCTGTTCGCTAAAAGCTTCCGCATCATCAACCGGTACAAAAACTATTATCTCCACATCCTGTCCGTATATGACACTTTTTATGGTATATTCCCTTGACATCAGAAAGTTCTGCAGTTTACCAAAAAAATTGTACTCCACCATTATACCGATTTCAGTGCACAACCGCCTTTTTATGATGCAGGCGGCCTCCACTCCAAGGGATGCACTTTTGCTGTAAGCTCTTATAAGCCCTGCCGCACCAAGCAGAGTACCTCCAAAATATCTTGTTACAACTACCGCAAGGTCCTGTAAACCCATTCTTTTTATAACCTCCAAAACAGGCATTCCTGCAGTACCCGAAGGCTCTCCGTCATCGCTGAACCTCTGTGTCACACTATTTCCACCTATGTAATACGCAAAAACGTTGTGTGTGGCATCCCAGTATCTGGAGCGCAGCCCGTTGATAAAGTCCAGGGCTTCCTCTTCCCTGGATACAGGCATTACGGATGCAATAAACCTGGATTTCTTTTCTTCATATTCTACTGAAGCAAAATTCAGTACAGTTTTATATTCCTTTTGCATTGACATCTCCTAAATCTATTCCTCCTGATCCAATCACTTCTCCGAAGTGATTGGATCAGGAGGGTTAAAAACGAAAAGATGGCAGCATTCGTTGATGCTACCATCTATTTTAACACTATTTTCAATAATATGCCATTAGCCGGCACTCATCACGCCATCTCCCTGTACTTCTGGTATGAAAGGTTCAGCAGCGATTTATCCTGGCTGTAGGTAATAAGCCTGATTGCTTCGTCCAGGCTGAAAAAGCCGCCATCCACAAATTTATCTTCCTCAACTATCTTATAGCTCTCACTAGGGGATTTCATTATATACCATGTGATTTTATTACAGACTGGTTTTTGACGTGTCACTGAAAAGAATTCATAATTTGTTCGTCCTGCCGTTGAAACAATTTCTGCAGATATGCCAGCTTCTTCTTTAACTCTTCTAACTGCTACTTCGTTTGACAAATCTCCATTCCGCATAATACCTTTCGGAAGTACCCATTCGCCTTTTTCATTTTTCAGGAGAAAGACCTTTTCGCCGCAAAATACAACTCCACCTGCGCAGTTGCGTACCAGCATAATAAAAACCCCTTTCATAATGAATTGTTGTGCTGTAAGAAAGCACATACCTACGAGCATAGTTCAGGAAGGAATGAATTTAAGTAAACTTAACATACTTTACTTATACTACTTTGTTACATCATTAATTTGTAGTATTAAAATTATATTATCATGATATAACATGACCGGGAATTATTCAATGTTAATAAAATATCGATTATTAATTTCTTGTTAAGTTATCGCTAAAACCTTTCTTCATACTATAAAATCCCTAATCTTTTCTAAATATATATTCTTAACAAGAGCTACTATTTTTATTCCACTTTCTTCATAAATCAAATCAATGACTTTCCCGTTCCGGTGAAGAAAAGGGGGGATCCAGCCCTCATTATAGGGGGCGAATATTTTCACTTCCACCTCATCTGCTGCAAGCAGCTTGTCCAGACTCTGCAAAAGCACTTCCAGGCCTTGACCGTTAAGAGCTGAAACCTCATATGCACCGCAGTACAGTTCCGGCACCGGTATTCTTATACTTTCCTTCACCCTGTCCATTTTGTTCAAGGCCATTATAACAGGTTTATTCAATGCTCCAAGGCTTTCCAGTATCTCATCCACCACAGCAATTTGCGTCTCTACTTCAGGGCTTGAAGCATCAACCACATGTATAAGCATATCGGCAAACACAGCTTCTTCAAGGGTGGATTTGAAAGCTTCAATCAGATCATGGGGCAGCTTCCTTATAAAACCCACCGTATCTGTCAGAAGCACATTTCTTCCGTTTTTCAGGCTCAAGCTTCTGGTAGTAGGATCAAGAGTGGCAAAAAGTTTGTTTTCTGCGAAAACATCCGAATTGCACAGGCTATTCATCAAGGTCGATTTCCCAGCATTTGTGTACCCGACAAGAGCGATTACAGGCACTGAATTCTGCTTTCTTTCCTCTCTCATGAGAGATCTTCTCCTGCCTGTAATCTCAAGTTCGGCTTCCAGGTAATTTATTCTCCTGTTTATATGTCTTCTGTCTACCTCCAGCTTCTTTTCACCCGGACCGCGTGTGCCTATGCCGCCACCCAGCCTTGAAAGCTGGTTTCCCAGTCCGGTCAGTCTGGGAAGCCTGTATTTCAATTGAGCGAGTTCGACCTGGAGCTTGCCTTCCTTCGAGCGTGCACGCTGGGCGAATATATCCAGTATAAGGTTTGTCCTGTCGACAACCTTTACACCCACAGTATCCTCCAGGTTGCGCACCTGGGCTCCGGACAGTTCGTCGTCAAATATAATGATATCTGCATTGAGCGCCTGTCTTAAGAGTGAAAGCTCTTCAGCCTTACCTTTGCCAATGTAGTATGTAGAGTCCTTAACCCGTTTTTTTTGAAGAATCCTGTGTACAACAACCGCCCCCGACGTCCTGGCAAGCTCCTCCAGTTCATCGAGAGATCTTTCACTATCATTTTGATTATATGATGGCTTACCGCTTTGAATTTCCAGACCGACAATTATAGCCCTTTCTGATTCATCCCTGTTTTCGTGGGTAAAACTTCCGGACTCACTGTCTATTTCAGCAACGATTCCAAAAAGCCGGTTCATCCCCGTATCGTCAGCAGAAAACGGACCATATATATCAGCACTGTCAAATTCACCGTTTGCATTCCTCGCCGGTATTGCGCATTGAATTCCCGTTATACTTCCATCCCTGGCACCTATTGCAATCATTGCATCCAGCCTGAGACTCAACATGGAATTTATATCTACGGATGACACTCTTTCGTCTCCGTTAGGATGTGTATGGATACACCTCACGCCGGAGAGCCTGGATTTATGCTTTCGGCCCTCCACTTCAGGAAGCGAAACCGTGCCGCTGTCACCGACACTTATATCCAGGACATTTCCTTTCCGGTTCACATATACTGCTATCTCACGGTTTATCCTCCCGGTCAGCTCTGCTATTTTACATGACAGTTGCTGAGGGACAAAATCATTTTTATCTATTTCAATTTCATAAATCCCTTCTATTTCATTCAATACCGATTCCTTGAGGGAGTCCAGGTTGCCGTTGATATTTATTTATATCACCCCAATTAGATTTTTCCCTTTCTCATATTGCATTTTTTCCATTTTGCATTTATAATATCTTTATACCCCATGGGGGTATAAAGATATTAAGGAGGTATAATAATGAAAAAAGTAATTAAGGACAATAATCTGTGCGACAATGCACCCTACTGCGGAGCAAAGCGTTTCTGCCCGACAGAAGCGATAATATATGATTCCGGCATTCGCCAGATAGTTATTGATGAGGATAAATGCATCGGCTGCGGAAAATGTGTGCGTGCATGCCCTCATTATGCACTTTCAATAGCGGAAAAATAGAATTCAGCGCACACCGGTTGAGCCAAATCCTCCCCCTCTGTCCTCTCCTATGGCCTTTACCGAGTTAACTATCTGGAAGCTTATTCGGGGTACTGTCTGAAGCACAAGTTGTGCTACTCTGTCGCCCCTTTTGATTTTGTAGGTTCCCTTCCTGTTACCCTTGTTTTCTATGGACAGTGGCTCCGGGTCGGAAGCTTTGCACTGCTCCGAAGTATTGGTCATAATAACACCCAATTCGTCCCTGTATCCGCTGTCAATAGTGCCTGGCGAATTGGGAAGCCTGAGCGGTGTTTTCAAAGACAGGCCGCTTCTGGGTCTTACTTGAATTTCATAGCCTTCCGGGATTGCCAGTTTGATTCCTGTAGGAATTATAACTGTTTCTCCCGGCCTTATGACAACATCCTCTGCCGCATAAACATCCATTCCTGCATCTCCCGGATTTGCGTATGCCGGCAATACTGCTCCATCCCTGCAGATTTCAACCTGAATTCCCACAACCTTGTCCATAATAAAACCTCCTCCTGGTGCTTTTTAACATAACAGATATAGTTATCAGACTCCCCTGAAATAATGCCCTTTTGTAAACCCCCGGGATTTGATACGTTCAATGAGGCTGCCATATTTCCCGGCTGCCCGGGCATATCCGTTTTTTACGGCTTCTCTATGCATATTGACTATTTCGGCCGTTTCATCAAACCCCTCATCTGTAATGTCTATCCTTACCCTGTCCACCCCCGAGTCCCGTATCTGATCAAGGCTTTCCAGAGTCAGCAGCACATTTGAATTGAATATGGTGCTTCTGCAGTCAATTTTATCACACAGCAGCGGGAATTCCATTCCCATCCTGTCCTTTAGCCTGTAATTCCCTTTGCCGCACGGCATACTGCACTTGCTGCAGCTGCTGAAGTTACCCTCGGTTGAGCCGGCCGGACAGTATTCGCTGGTCATCAACGGCAATCTGCCGTAAACTATGGCTTCTGTCATAAACCCAGGTTTTTTACCCAGCCTGTTGATCTGTTTCAGATTGAGCTCCGGCGAAAGTACAGCGCCTTCCAGCTTAAGTTCTGCAAGCTCCTCCATTGCAAAGCTGTTTAAGACATTCAGAGGATAATCCCCCATTATCCTGAGAGATTGCAGACTCTTTAAATGCTCCAGCAAACCGAGGCTGCCTGCAAGCACACCTTCAATTCCGAATTCCTCCAAAAGCCTGATATTTGCTTTTATCAGCCCATCGTAATTCCCCCTTGTTATTGAAGGAAACCGCACATAAACCTCACAGCCCTTTTCCCTGCATGTTGAAAGAAGTGTCGGAACCTTTTTATTCAGCAAGGCATCAAAAGGAATATATATTCTGTCTGCTTCCAAATCTCTGAAATCACAGCTGTCCTTAATACTGTAAAACAGTACAGATATCTTTACATCTTTAATCATGTTTCGACTGTTTCCCGGGAAATGCAACATTTTCTCCGTTCTTTCCAGGCAGTCATCAGAAATATTTCTGGAGTATTTGACAGCACGTTTTTGTTCCAATTCATCCAGCGCATTTCGCCTGATATTGTTGATTTCGCTGACCGGAACAGAGATATCTTCATCCAGTTCAATATCTATATCCTTAAAGTGGAAGGGCGTGGAGCCTGTTTTGTTTAACTGTTCCAACACACGTTCTACAGTCAAAGGCCTTTTGACTGCCTTTTCAGGTATATAACCGCCCGAAGACGTGATTTCATTCCCTGCTTCATCAGATACTCTTAAAGTGACGGGCAATTCAGACTTTAATGTTATTTTCCCATTAATGAATATCTTCTTAAAGTTTTTGCCTGAATATGTCTCTTTTGCAATTTCATTCAACATCCTGTCAGATGTTTTGTAGACCTTGTTCCCTTTGGCTACCCGGCCCTTTATACTGCCTATGTCAACAATGCTGTTTTTAAGCGCCGTATCTACTCTCTTTCCATTAAGCCTGATCTCACTCACCAAAGCTCCGGGGCTGTCATTCTCACCGTTCCATACCTCAACTCCGTCTCCAAGGGCCAGATCTTCTTCCAATTTTATTCTGACTGAATTGCTTGTCCTATCATAAGACATGGTTTCACCCAGGTATATGCCCCAGTTCTTGGGTTTTTCAAAGCACATCATGTCCCTTCCGGTCTTTCCGTTCAAATACCCTTCTGAAAAACCACCTCTGTTGAATACCTGGCTCAAATCCCTCAGGTCCTTTGCATCGATACCCTTTTTCCCCGGGTTATTCCTGTCATCCGGCATGGAATCCAGATATTTTCTGTATATTCTCACTACAGTAGCTACATATTCCGGACTCTTCATCCTTCCTTCTATTTTGAGAGCCTTTACTCCTGCCTCTTTGATTTGTCGGAGCTGATTTACAGAGCATAAATCCTTCGGGCTTAAAAGGTATCCGGCTGTTATAGTCTCCCTGCGCTTTCGGCTATCCTGTGATTCCCGGACCAATTCATAGGGAAGCCTGCAGGGCTGTCTCTTATACACATCTGACGCTGCCGACGAAGAGGATAGTGTA